>JAQGMU010000313.1 GCA_028292195.1 Ramlibacter sp.
GCCTGCGGCGAACCCACCCTACGGTCCATCCCTGTAGGGTGGGTTCGCGCAGCGACCCCACCGCTCACTCCTTGATGTTCGCCGCCCTCACGATCCGCGCATAACGCTCCTGTTCGCGCGCGACGAAGCGGCCGAATTCGGCGGAGCTGCCGCTGCCGCCGATGGCGCCCTGCTCCGCCATCTTGACCTTCACGTCCTCGGCCCGCAGCACCTCGTTCAGCTCGTGGTTCAGCCGCTCGACGATCGCCGGCGGCGTCTGCACCGGCGCGAACAGCCCGGTCCAGGCCACCACGTCGTAACCCTTGAAGCCGGGCGTCTCGGCCACCGTGGGCACGTCGGGCAGGGTCGGCAGGCGCTTGTCGTCGGTGACGGCGATCGCCTTCATCTTCTTCGCCTGCAGCTGCGGCAAGGCGGTGACGCTGACCAGCAGCGCCAGGTCGACCTGGTTGCCCACCACGTCGGTCACGATCTGCGCGCCACCGCGGTAGGGCACGTGGGTGATGAACACCTGTGACTGGTCCTTGATCAGCTCCATCGCCAGGTGCAACACCGTTCCGATGCCGGAGGTGGCGTAGCTCAGCTCGCCGGGCCTGGCGCGCGCCAGGTGGATCACCTCGGCCAGCGTATTGGCCGGCAGCCCCGGCCGCGCCACCAGCACCATGGGCGCGGTGTTCACCAGGCCGACCGGCGCCAGGTCCTTCAGCGCGTCGTACTTCACCGCCGCCGGATTCACCAGGCGGGCGATCGCGATCGGGCTGTCGGCGCCCATCACCAGCGTGTAGCCATCCGGCGCGGCCGACACCACCTTGGCCACGCCGATGGCGCCGCCGGCGCCGGCCACGTTTTCCACCACCACCGACTGCTTCAGGCGCTCGGCCAGCTTGCCGGCCAGCAGGCGTGCGCTGGCGTCGACGCTGCCGCCGGCGCTGAAGGGCACGATGATGGTGATGGGCTTGGCGGCCGGCCACAGCGGCTGGGCGGCGGCCGTTCCGGCGGATACGGCGAATGCGCCGGCGGCGGCCAGGGCAAGTGCGGTGCGGCGGGAGATCATGTGCTTCCTCGTGGGTTGGCGGCCAGGCCGGCGCGCAGTTCGTCGAAGCGTGCGCCCCAGGCGCCGCGCAGGGTGGCCTTGTCGGTGTCGTCCATCCAGGCGGCGTCGATTCCGTTCTGGAGGAAGCCGCGCAGGTCGTCCAGGCCGAAGCCGAAGTCCTTCACCATCATGTGCCAGGCCTGGGTCGGGTTCACGTGATGCAGGGTCGGGTCGTCGGTGTTGGGGTGGATGCGCAGGCCCAGGCCGGGCATGCGGCGGATCGGGTGGTCCAGCGCCCAGCGCTCAGGCGCCAGCGTGCGCAGGTAGTACGAGTTGGTGGGCACCACGGTGAAGACGATGCCGCGCTCGGCGCAACGGGCCGCGAATTCGGGCTGGTCCACGATGGTGTAGCCGTGGTCGATGCGGTCCACCTGCAGCAGGTCGACCGCGGTCCGCACGTTGGTCCAGGGCATGCCGAACTCGCCCGCGTGGGCCGTGGTGCGCAAGCCGGCGCGACGCGCCGCCGCGTAGGCTTCAGCGAACATCTCCGGCGGGCGGTCGACTTCGCGGTAGTCGATGCCGATGCCGGGCACACGCGGGTCGCGCGCGGCGATGACCCACTGCACCATTTCCAGCGCCTCGGCGGGCGTTGCCTCGCGGTCGATGGACGGGACCAGCCGGCCGGTGATGCCGAAATCGCGCTCGGCGTCGTCAATGGCGGCCAGCAGCGCGGCCTGGGCCTGCGGATACGCAATGCCGGATTCACGCGCGGTTCCGGTCGGGTTCCAGAAGAACTCGGCATAACGTACGTTGTGGGCCGCCGCGTCCTGCAGGTATTCGTAGGCCAGGCGATGCAGGTCGGCCGGCTGCTTGATCAGCCAGGCATCGAGCGCGCGCAGCACCCGCAGCACGCCCACCGGTTTTTCGCCCCGGGTGTAGAAGGCCTCGATCTCGGCGTCCGCCAGCGGAGCCTTTTCCCGCCTGGCCAGGGCCGTGAAGGTCTCGCGACGCACGGTGCCGAGCAGGTGGCAATGCAGTTCCGCCTTCGGAATGGCGTGCAGGAACTCTTCGAGGGTCAAGGCGGCGGGCATCGCCCGATGCTAACGGCTGCTTTCGGCTTTCAGCTCCGTGGAATCCACATGCGCAAGAGGCGCGGCCTCAGGGCCGCTGGATGGCGGCGCCACCGCTGCCGGTGGTGCTGTCGCCGCTGTTGCCCATGGTGCCGGTGGTGGCACGGGTGGCGGTGGAGGTGCTGGGGAAACTGCCGGTCATGCCTGTGCCCAGCCCGCTCTTGAGGCCGATGCCGGACGGCTGCGCCCCGGAAGTCGCGCCGCCGGCGGTGGCCGGCACGTCCTGGACGGCCGGCTCACCCTGAGGCTTGCTGCAGGCGCCCAGCGCCAGGGCCGCCAGCAGCATGCCGGCGCAGCCCCAGGCCAGTCGCTGCCTGGTCATTACTTCGTGGTGGTGGTTGCGCTGGGCGTGCTCGGCGTGGCCGTGCCCGAGCTGGTGTCGGTGCTGGCGGAGCCGGAGGCGCCCATGGAAGTGCCGCTGCCGCTCGAGCCCATGCTGGAACCGGTGCTGGCCGTATCGGTGCTGGGCGTGGTGGCCGCGCTGTCGGTCGACGGCGCCGTGGGCGCGGGAATGCTGCTCGTGGTCGAGGTGGTGGAAGTGTCGGTGGCCACTTCCTTCTTGCCGCAGGCGGTCAGGGCGAGGGCCGCCATCAGCGCCAGAGCGGCGCAACGGGCAATAGCTTTTTCTTGCATGGAGGGTGCTCCTTGAGGGGGTTGAAAACAGGGGGGAGGATGAGGGACAACGGGTGCCGCTGCCTCCGTGATATTTTGGGCAAGGCCTGGCTGCGCCGTGTCGTCCTGCAAAGTAGAAGGCTGTAGGACTAACGCACGCAGCCGCGCAGCAGCACTATGCCAGCGCCGATGCGAGCGCGTCCTCCCGCAAGGCGTCGGCCACCGCGCGCAATTCGAGCTGGCGCACGCCGATGGTACGGGCCAGCGCCTGCAGGTCCAGCCGCGAGGCGAGCACGCGGTTGAACACTTCCTCGCGCTCCTTGGCCACGTGGCGCGCCACGTATTCGCCGAGCACCGCCACCTTGGCATCGTACAACTCGTCGTCCGCGGGCGTGGACAGGATCTGCGCGATGAACTCGCGCTGGCTGCCGTGCTGGTCCTCGGCTTCGTCGAGCAGGTCATCGTCGCGCAGCGAATCGCGCACGGCGGGGTAGAACAGCTCCTCTTCGATCTTGGCATGGATGGTGAGCTCCATGCAGATCTCCTCCGCCAGCGCGCGGCGCTGCAGCGCCGGGGCGTGCTTGCCTACCAGTTCCCGGTAGGCCTGGAACAGGGCATGCACCGCCAGGTGGTCGGCGTCGAGCAGGTCGATGGCGTCGGGCGTGTGTTTTTTCATGGTGGTTTGCCAATGTTTGCAAATGCTTCCGGACTAGCATTGCACTCTAGGGGTACGGCCCCGCAGCGCTGTCAGCCCAGGCAAGCCGCCGGTGTAGGAGCCTTTCGTTTGCGAAGCCGGCGCGCAGCGAAGCTGCACGCCCTACGAGGGCTGGGTGGGCTGGCGGCGCGCACGGCGTTCGTAGGCCGCCATCATGGGCGTCACCGACACGCCGTGGACCACGATCGAGGCCACCACCACCGCGAGCGTCAGGCCCACCAGCTGGTCGGCCAGCGAGCCTGACAAACCGTGGTTCAAGGCGTACATCAGGTAATAGAGCGAGCCGACGCCGCGGATGCCGAACCAGCCGATCAGCCAGCGCTGGCTGCGCGAGGCGCCGGCGCCGCTGATGCCCAGGGCCACCGCCAGGGGGCGGATCCCCAGCAGCAGCAGCGGCACGAACCACCACGCGGCGTCGTGCCACGGCACTGCCCACAGCAGCGCGCCGATGGCGATGACGATGGTCACCTCGCCGATGCGCTCGGCCTGCTCGTTGAAACCCAGCACCGCCTGCGCCATGAAGGCAGGTGCGTGCTGACGGTCCGTCGCCAGGTTTTCGGCCATGCTGCGATCGGGGTGCGCCATGGCCTTCTCCACCTGCCTGGCGCTCGCCTTGCCCGGGCTCTGCCGCTCCTGCAACCCGCGCAGCGCGACCCCGGCGGCGAAGACGGCCAGGAAGCCCGACGCGTGCACCAGCAGCGCGCTGCCATAGGACAAGGCGATGAGACCAAGCGCCAGGAAGTCGTCGAGGCCCACGGCCTCCTGGTGTTCGCGCCGCAGGAACAGCACCAGCCGGCCCACCGCCACGCCCAGCAGCCAGCCGATGCCGAGCCCGGCGGCCGTGGACCACAGCACGTCGACGGCGACCCAGCGCCAGCCGAGCGTGCCGAGGTCGTGCAGGCCCAGCAGCCCCAACCCCAGCAGCACGAAGGGGAAGGCGCTGCCGTCGTTCAGGCCCCCCTCGCCGGTGAGAGCGAAGCGCAGCTTGTCCCTGTCGCCGGCCTCGTGCAGCTGCACTTCGGACGCCAGCACCGGGTCGGTCGGCGCCAGGATGGCGCCCAGCAGCACGCACGCACCGGCGGGCAGGCCCAGGAAGAGCCAGGCCACGAGCGCGATCAGGGCGACGGTGATCACCATCGAATTGAGGGCCAGGCGCACCGGCAGCAGCCAGCGCCGGTCGCGCAGGCCGGGGCTGAGTTTGAGGCCGGCGGTGAAGAGCGACATCAGCACCACCACTTCGGCCATGCGCTCCAGCACGTGCGAGTGGCCGCGCGGGTCCAGCGGCAGCATGTCCAGCCACAGCGGGCTCACGCCGAGACCGACCAGCAGGTACAGCATGGCCGTGGACAGGGGCAGGCGCTTGAGCACCGTCGAGCCAAGCGCCATCAACACGAGAAGCAGGCCGACGATCACGGCCCAGATGGCAAATTCCATGGGCGCGATTGTTCAGCCAGAGCTCGGCGCTGCGTGTGGGCGAATGCCGCGAAATGAAGGACGCGATCCCCGCGTGTTGGCGGGGATCGCGTGGACGGTGTCCGGAGTTCCTACAGACGACCCAGGGCGGCCTTCAGCGCCTTGCGCACGCTCGGGAACTGGTGCACGTCGCTGTGGCCGGCACCGGTGACGCGCAGCAGCTTGGCCGAGCGCATCGCGCCGCAAAGCTGCTCGCTGTGGGAGATCGGGATCAGTTCGTCGCGGTCGCCGTGGATCAGCATCACCGGGCCCAGCAACTTGGCGGCATGCTCCAGGGTGTGCAGCGGATAGCGCAGCACCTGGATCGGCACCCACGGGTAGAGTTCGGCGGCCAGGGC
>JAQGMU010000368.1 GCA_028292195.1 Ramlibacter sp.
GCCATGCCCTCGGCCAGCACCGCGCGATTCAGGCCCAGCACCAGGTTGGTGGCGAGCTTGGCCCTGGCGGCCATGCCGGCGGCGCCGACGTGGACCCGCCGGGTCGCCACGGCATCGAGCACGGCGACATTGCGGGCAATCGCATCCGCCTCGCCCCCCAGCAGCTGCGTGGCCTCGCCAGCCGCGATCTGCTGGCTGGAGCCGGACAGCGGCCCTTCGATAAAATCGATCTCGCGCTCGCGCAAGCGCGCGGCCAGGGCTTGAAGCGCCTCGGGATCGCCGGTGGAACAGTCGATGACGGTACGCACGCAATGGCCGGCCCGTAGGCTGGGTTCGCGCAGCGACCCCAGCTGCCCCAGCACCTGCAGAACATCCTTTGTGTCGAACACCGCCAGCAGCACGCAAGTGCAGTTCGCGCCGATGGCCGCAACGCAGTCCACGGCTGTGCCGCCCAGCGCGTTCAAGGCGCTGCACGCCTCCGGCCGCAGATCGAAGCCGTGGACCGGGAAGCCCGCGGCGAGCAGGCGCTGGGCCAGCGCCTGGCCGACGAGGCCCAGGCCGACCAGACCGATGCTTGGTGCTTGCGTGGCCATGCCGTTCAGGGGCTGAGCGAGGTGCCGCCGCAGATCTGGATCTCCTGCCCGGTGATGGCCGCGGCGGCCGGCGAGAGCAGGTAGGCGACCAGCGCGGCGACCTCCTCGGGCTGGATCAGGCGGCCGATCGGCGGAATGCGCGAGGGCGTGCCCTGGCGGGCCGGGTCGGTGAGCATGCCGGTCTGGGTGGCGGCGGGCGAGACCACGTTGACGGTCACGCCCTGCGTCACCACCTCGGCGGCCCAGCTACGCGCCAGCGAGGCCAGCGCCGCCTTGGTGGCCGCGTACTGGCTGCGCCCGGCGACGCCGCGGGCCACCCGGCTGCCGACCACCACCATGCGCCCCTGGCCGGCCTGCGCCATCTGCGGCAGCAGGACGTTGGCGAGCTGGGTGGCGGCCTCCACATGCAGGCGCCACATGGCTTCGCCGTGGGCGGCGTCCAGCTGGCCCAGCGAGGCGGGGCGCAGGATGCCGGCGGCATGCACCAGCGCCTGCACGGCGCCGGCACGCGGGATCGCGGCTGCCAGCGCCACGCCATCGGCCAGGTCCACCTGCACGGCCTGGAAGCGCGCATGCTCGAGGGCCGGCGGTGCGACGTCGAAGCCGCACACCTGCCAGCCGTCGGCCAGCAGGCGGCGGGCCACGGCCAGCCCGATGCCGGAGCTGCTGCCCGTCACCAGGGCCTGGCCAGGCTCATTCGACATGGATGTTGCCGTCGGTGATGATCTTCTGGGCCCGCGCCATGTCGGCGGCCTGGAACCTGGCGAAGTCGTCGACCGAGCCGGGCGTGAGCAACAGGCCCTGCTGCGCCAGCTTCTCCTTCATGTCGCCGGCCAGCGCCTTGTTGACCTCCGCGTTCAGGCGGTGCGTGATGTCGGCCGGCAATTTGGCCGGGCCCCACAGGCCGTACCAGCTGTAGAACTCGAAGCCGGGGATGGTTTCGGCCACGGTCGGCACGTCCGGCAGGTTGGGCGCGCGCGTGGCGGAGGTGACGGCCACCACGCGCAGCAGCCCGCTCTTGTGGTACTGCAGCGAGCCCAGGATGGGATCGATGAAGCCGTCGATCTGGCCGCCGATCAGGTCCTGGAAGGCCGGGGCCGTGCCCTTGTACGGCACCACCAGGTACTCGATGCCGCCGCTGCGCTTCAGGAGCTCGGTGGACAGGTGGCCGGCCGAGCCGATCGAGCCGACCGCAAAGGTCATCTTGCCGGGGTTGGCCTGGGCGTACGCCAGCAGCGACTTGACGTCGGTGATGGGCAGCTTCTTGTTGATGGCCACCGACAGCGGCGCCTTGGCCACCAGCGCCACCGGCTGGAAGTCCTTCACCACCGAGTAGGGCACGGACTTCATCGTCATCGGCGCGCTGACGAAGGTGGAGGCGTTGAACAGCAGCGTGTAGCCGTCGGCCGGGGCCTTGCTCACCACGTCGGCGCCTATGGTGCCGTTGCCGCCCGGGCGGTTGTCCACCAGGAAGGTCTGGCCCAGCTGGTCGCCCAGCTTCTGCGCGAGTTGCCGGCCCACCGTGTCCAGCGTGCCGCCGGGCGGGAAGGGGATGATGACCCGCACCGGCCGCGCAGGCCAGGCCTGGGCCGTGGCGGCGAGGCTGGCGGCGGCCAGCAGGGTCCCGATCGCCAGCTTGAGCGTCGTCTTCAACAGCATGCTTGTCTCCTCGGGTTGGACGTCATCGGTGGGGTCGCTGCGCGAACCCACCCTACACGCCGTGCAGGGCCAGCAGCGTCTTCATGCGCCTGGCCGCCAGCTCCGGTTGCTCCAGCAGGTTGGCCGCGTCGGCCAGCCGGAACAGCTCGGCGAAATGGGGCAGGCTGCGCGCGCTCTGCTGGCCGCCCACCATGGTGAAGTGCTTCTGGTGGCCATTGAGCCAGGCCATGAACACCACGCCGGTCTTGTAGAAGCGCGTGGGCGCCGCGAAGATGTGGCGCGACAGCGGCACGGTGGGGCCGAGGATGGCGTGGAAGCGCTCCAGGTTGCCTTGCGCCAGTTCGCCCAGCGCGGCGCTGGCCGCCGGCGCGATCGCGTCGAAGATTCCCAGCAGCGCGTCGCTCTTGCCGTGCACGGCCTCGCGGCCGAAGCCGTCGCCGGCGATCAGCTCGGCGTAGTTGAAGTCGTCGCCGGTGTACATCCGCACTCCGGATCCGTCGGCCCCTCCGGTAGCGGGCAAGCGCCGGCGCATGGCGATTTCCTTGTCCTTGTCCAGCAACGAGATCTTGATGCCGTCGACCTTGGAAGCGTGGGCCGCGATGATGCCCAGCGCCGTGTCCATGGCGGCATCGACGTCCTTGGTTCCCCAATATCCAGCGAGGGCCGGATCGAACATGTCGCCCAGCCAGTGCAGCACCACGGGCTGCTTCGCCTGCGACAGGATGCGGCCGTAGACCTTCTCGTAGTCCGCCGGGCCGGTCGCCACGCGGGCCAGCGCGCGCGAGGCCATCACGATCAGCTTGCCGCCGAGCTTCTCGATGGCGGCCATCTGCTCCTCGTAGGCCCGGATCACGTCGTCGACGCTGCGCGCGTTCTCCGGCGCAAGTTGATCGGTGCCGCAGCCGCAGGCGACCAGCGCGCCCGGCACGTCACGCGCCGCATCGAGCGAGCGGCGAATCAGTTCCAGCGAGCTCGGCCAGTCCAGGCCCATGCCGCGCTGCGCCGTGTCCATCGCTTCGGCCACGCCCAGGCCCAGCGACCACAGCCGCTGGCGGTAGGCAATGGTCGCGTCCCAGTCGATCGCGCATTGCAGCCACGGGGCTATGGCGGCCAGCGGATCGGCCACCACGTGGGCGGCGGAATAGGCGATGCGGTTGAACTTCGTCCCGCGGGGAGGCTGCAGCGGGGAGGTGCCGCGCAGGGTGTAGTTCTCCAGCGCGCCGGCCGGCGTCGGCAGTTGCAGGGTCAGGGCCATGGTGCCGCTCCCTCAGATCTGCAGCGGCGGCACGTCGACGAAGCGGCGTTCCTTCCAGCTTTGCAGCGCGGCTTCCACCAGCTGCACGCCCTTGGCGCCCTCCGGCAGCGTCCACCGGTAGGGCGCGTCTTCCACCACGTGGCGGATGAAGGCTTCCCACTGGATCTTGAAGCCGTTGTCGTAGGTTTCGCTGTCCGGCACTTCCAGCCACTGGTCGCGGAAGTCCATGGTCTGCTTGACGTCGGGGTTCCAGACCGGGCGCGGCGTGTTGACGCGGCTCTGCGCCCGGCAGCCGGTCAGGGTGGCGACGGCGGAGCCGTGCGTGCCGTCGACGTGGAAGGTCACCAGGTCGTCGCGGTTGACGCGCGTCGCCCACGACATGTTCAGCTGCGCGATCACCGGCTCGCCGTTGTGGCCCACCAGTTCGGCGATGGCGTAGGCGGCGTCATCGGCCGTCGCCTTGTAGGGCTTGCCCTCCTCGTCCCAGCGCTGCGGGATGTGGGTCGCGCCCAGGCAGGAGATCGACTTGACCTCGCCGAACAGGTTGTCCAGCACGTAGCGCCAGTGGCACATCATGTCCAGGATCATGCCGCCGCCGTCTTCGGCGCGGTAGTTCCAGCTGGGGCGCTGGATCGGCTGCAGGTCGCCCTCGAACACCCAGTAGCCGAACTCCAGCCGCAGCGAGAGCATGCGGCCGAAGAAGCCGGCGCGGCGCAGCATGTCCAGCTTGCGCAGGCCCGGCAGGAACAGCTTGTCCTGCACGGCGCCGTGCTTCAGGCCCGACTTCTCCGCCAGCCTGGCGATCTCCACCGCTTCGCCCAGCGTGGTGGCGATCGGCTTCTCGCAGTAGACGTGCTTGCGGGCGCGCAGGGCCTTGGCCAGCAGCTTGGGGCGCATCTGGGTGGTGCCGGCGTCGAAGAACACCGTGTCGTCCGGGTTGGCCAGCGCGGCGTCGAGGTCGGTGCCCCAGCGCGCGATGCCGTGGGCCTTGGCCAGGGCCTCGATCTTCTCGGCGTTGCGGCCGATCAGGATCGGATCCGGCATCACCTTGTCGCCGTTGCCGAGCGTGACGCCGCCCTGGGCCCGGATCGCCACGATGGACCGGATCAGGTGCTGGTTCATGCCCATGCGTCCGGTGACGCCGTGCATGATGATTCCGAGACGTTGGGTGGGCATGCCGCTGGCTCCTTGGAGTGGCTGGTTAATTCACTGTTTGGTGAATTATGGAGCGAGGCATGGCCGCTTGCAAGCCCCGCGGCCGGAGTCGGGAATTCAGCTGCGCAGCAGGTAGCCCAGGATCACGTCCGTCATGTGCGACAGCCGTTCGCTGCGCGCCTTGGGCGACATCAGGTCGCGCCCGAAGATGGCCGACAGGGTGTGGGTGTTGGAGAGGTAGAAGTAGGCGATGCCGGCGATCGACACGTAGAGCTGCACCGGGTCGACGCCGCCGCGGAAGCTGCCGTCGCGCCGGCCGCGCTCCAGCACCGCGGCCAGTGTGTCGACCAGCGGCGAGTTGAGCTCGCGGGCCTTCTGCGAGCCTTCGAGGTGACGGGCGCGATGCAGGTTGGCGCTGTTCAGCAGCGTCATGAACTCGGGGTGCGCCAGGTAGTAGTTCCAGGTGAACTCGATCAGCTTGCGCACCGCCTGCGGCGGCTCCAGGTCCAGCAGGTGCAGCCTGGCTTCCTGCTCGCGGATGTCGCGGTAGGCCTGCTCCAGCACCGCCTGGAACAGCTTTTCCTTGTCCTCGAAGTAGTAGTAGATCAGCCGCTTGTTCAGCCCGGCGCGTTCGGCGATGCGGTCCACCCGCGCGCCGCCCAGCCCGTGCTCCGCGAATTCGTCGCGGGCCGCGGCTAAGATGGTGTTCTGGGAGCGGTCGGCGTCACGCGTGCGCTCCTCAGTGGCAGGGATGGGGTCTCGGGCCATGGCCAATAATTCACCAATCAGTTAATCAAGTCAAGCGTCATGACCCAAGCCACACAGCTCGCCGGCCACCTCATTGTCGAATGCCTGGTGGCGCAGGGGGTCACGCACGTGTTCGGCGTGCCGGGCGAAAGCTACCTTGCGGTGCTGGACGGCTTCCACCAGTACGCCGACAAGATCCAGTTCATCGTCAACCGGCAGGAGGGCGGCGCAGCATACATGGCCGAGGCGGTGGGCAAGATGAGCAACCGGCCGGGCATCTGCTTCGTCACCCGCGGCCCGGGCGCGACCAATGCCTCGATCGGCGTCCACACCGCCTTCCAGGACTCGACGCCGATGGTGCTGTTCGTGGGCGACGTCGCCAGCGACCAGCGTGACCGCGAGGCTTTCCAGGAGGTTGACTACAGCGTGTTCCTGGGGCCCAGCACCAAGGGCATGGCCAAGCGGGTCGAGCGCATCGACGACCCGGACCGCATCCCCGAATACGTGAGTCGCGCCTTCGCCACCGCCATGAACGGCCGGCCCGGCCCGGTGGTGCTGGTGTTGCCGGAAGACATGCTGACCAAGGCGACGGCGTCCCGGCCCCTGCCGCGGGTGGACGCGGTCGAGGCCTGGAGCGACCCGGGCGCGCTGCGCACCTTGCGGGAGATGCTGCTGGCGGCGAAGAAGCCCTTCGTCATCGCCGGCGGCGGCGGCTGGACGCCGCAGGCGGCGCAGGCGCTGCAGCGCTTTGCCGAGAACTGGAAGCTGCCGGTGGGCAACGCCTTCCGTTTCCAGGACTGCTTCGACAACCACCATCCGCAGTACGCGGGCGACGTCGGCATCGGCATCAACCCGAAGCTGGCGCAGCGCGTGCGCGACAGCGACCTGGTCATTGCGATCGGCCCGCGCCTGGGCGAGATGACTACCGGCGGCTACACGCTGCTGACGCCGCCGAAGGCGAAGCAGAAGCTGGTGCACATCCACGGTGGCGCCGAGGAACTGAACCGCGTCTACCAGGCCGACCTGGCCATCAACGCCACCATGAACGCGGCCGCCCGTTCGCTCGAGGTGCTGACGGCCCCGCCGGAGCTGCCCTGGACCGAGTGGACGGCGGCGGCCAATGCCGATTACCAGGCCAACATGGTTCCGCAGCAGCTGCCGGGCGACATCGACATGCCGGCCATCGTGGCGCTGCTGCAGAAGCACCTGCCGGCCGACGCGGTGCTGACCAACGGCGCCGGCAACTTCGCGTCCTGGACTCACCGCTTCTTCAAGCACCATGGGCTCGCCAAGGGCCACAAGACGCAGCTCGCGCCGACCAATGGGGCCATGGGCTACGGCGTGCCGGCCGGCATCGCCGCCAACATCGTTTCGGGCCGCGTGGCGCTGACCATGGCCGGCGACGGCGACTTCCTGATGAACGGCCAGGAGCTGGCGACGGCGACCCAGCATGGCGCCAGGTCGATCATCGTGCTGTTGAACAACGGCACCTACGGCACCATCCGCATGCACCAGGAGCGCGAGTACCCGAAGCGGGTGCACGGCACCCAGCTGGCCAACCCGGACTTCACGGGCCTGGCGCGGGCCTACGGCTACCACGGCCAGCGCATCACCCGCACCGAGGAATTCGAGCCGGCGCTGCTGGCGGCGCTGGAGCGCCAGCAGGGCACGCTGATCGAGGTGATGCTGGATGCGGAGGTGATCTCCACCCGCGGCACCTTGAGCGCCATCACCGAGGCGGCGCTGAAGAAGAAGTAGGCCGGGTCCGCGCGGAGCGCTGGGGTTGCACCCCAGCCTACGGATCGCTCCCAGGGCCTGCAGCGTCGACACGAACCCGTGGACCCACCGCCCCGGGTGCCGAAACGCCGCGCAGGTGGCGTTCTGACCCATTTGCGTCCTGAAACGAGAAAGGGCCGGTTCGCACCGGCCCTTCGAGTAGCGAGGCAGTGCCTGGCTTACTTGACGTGCTTGCCGATCAGGCCGGCCATCTCGAACATGGAAACCTGCGCCTTGCCGAAGAGTTCCTTCAGCTTGGCATCGCCGTTCACCATGCGCTTGTTGACGCTGTCCTGCAGCTTGTTCTTCTTGATGTAGGCCCACAGCTTGCTGACGATTTCCGTGCGGGGCAGGGGAGCCGAGCCCACCACGGCAGCCAGCGCTGCATCGGGCACCAGCGGCTTCATGAACGCCGCGTTCGGGGTGCGCTTCTTGGCCGGGGCCTTCTTCGCCGCCGCCTTCTTCGCCGGCGCCGCCTTCTTCGCCACGGCCTTCTTCGCCGGAGCCGCCTTCTTGGCCGGAGCCTTCTTTGCCGCCGGCGCCTTCTTCGCCGGGGCCTTCTTCGCTGCCGCCTTCTTGGCCGGAGCCGCCTTCTTCGCCGGCGCCTTTTTCGCCGCCGCTTTTTTCGCAGTTGCCATGATTGATTTTCCTTCTAGAAGTTTAAGAACCACCAATGGAACTGCACTCCACTGGCAGTGCGGATGCTAATGGAGAAAAAGACGCTGTCATAGGGGAAACCGGGTTTTTTCATTGGTGAATGTTGCTTTTTCATCGAGGCGCGCGCGCCGTTTTCCCTCTGAGGATCAGGAAAACGCCGCCGAGGATCACGCCGCAGGCGAGCCATTCGCCCTCGGCGAGCGCTTCTTTCCCCAGCAGAACGCCCAGCGAAAGCGCGATCACGGGGTTCACGAAGGCGTAGCTGGTGGCCACCGCGGGGCTCGCATTCGCCAGCAGGTAGAGGTACGCGCTGAAGGCGACGAGCGAGCCGAACACCACGAGATAGGCCCACGCCGCCAGCGCCAGCGGCTGCGGCGGCCACGCGAACTGTTCACCCAACGCGAGAGATACGAGCATCAACACCGCGCCGCCACACAACATTTCACTGGCGAAGCCCGCGGGTCCCGGTGCCAGCGGCAGCTTCGTCGTGGAGAGCACGGAGCCGAGCGACCACGCCACCGCCGCCCCGGCGATGCAGGCCAGGCCCACCGGCGCGGCGGCAAAACTCGCGCCGCGCACCAGCAGGATCACGCCGGCCACGCCCACCGCCATGCCGGCCAGTTCCAGCCGGTGCGGCTTCTGCCCGAACAGCAGGCCCCAGCCGCAGGTGAGGATGGGGATCACCGCGATGAAGGCGGCGATCAGGCCGGAGCCGATGTGCAGCTCGGCGCTGGCCACCAGGCCCATGCCGCCTCCCAGCATCAGGGCGCCGATCGCCAGCGCGTTGCGCCATTCGGCCGCGGAAGGCAGGCGCCAGCCCCGCCACAGCACGAAGGCCAGGAGCAGGGCGCCGGCGGTGAGGAAGCGGGTTCCCATCTGGAAGAAGGGCGGAAAGCTCACCAGCGCATAGCGGATGGCCAGGTAGGTCGAGCCCCAGACCAGGTAGCAGGCGAGCAGCGCCGGCAGCAGCAGCGGCGGGGCGGGGGAGGCGCGGGCGGGGAGGGCGGCGGTCGTCATGGGCGGCTATCGTAGGTTGCCCGGCCCGCCCCATCCATGCATGATTCAAGGTCTGCAGTGCCGACCCGCCTTGTTTTTGAAGGTTACGACCCATGCCCACCGAAGTTCCCGAACTGGACGCCTATGACGCCCGCATCCTCGCCGAGCTGCAGCGCGACGCCCGCACCAGCATGGCCGAGCTGGGCCGGCAGGTGCACCTGTCCCAGCCGGCCGTGACCGAGCGGGTGCGTAAGCTGGAGATGGCCGGCTTCATCAAGGGCTACCGCGCCGTCGTCGACTACCAGCGCCTCGGCTACGGCATCCGCGCCATGATCCGGGTCGGCCGCGCCGAGTACGCGCGGGTGGTGAAGCTGATCGAGCAGGCGCCGGAGGTGGTGAACGCCTTCAACGTGACCGGCGAGGACAGCTGGATCCTGGAAATCGCCGTGATCGACGTCGAGCACCTGGACGCGGTGGTGACGAAGTTCTGCCTGCTGACCGAAACCTCGACCTCGATCGTGCTGAACATGCCGCGGGAGAACGCGCCGGTGCTGCCGGCGAGGCGGGAGAACATCAAGCCGGCGATCCGGAAGGTGACCGGCCGGTAGGTGGCTGCGTTGCCGCGGCCGAACGGTGGCTCCGGTCCGGCCCAGGGCGGGGCAGCCCGTCTCGGCGAATGTCCCCCGCGCGGGCTGCGCCCGCTCCTCCTCCTTGATTTCGCCGAGACGGGCTGCCCCGCCCTGGCGCGGACCAGGGAGCAACCATCCCCGGGGTCCAGTTCAGCCCCGCCGAGGCGCCGTCGCCAGCACCACCCCCGTCAGCGCCGCCAGGAACGCCACCAGCTGCAGCCCGCCCAGGCTCTCCCCCAGGAACACCACCCCTACCACCGCCGCACTCACCGGCAGCATCACCGTGAACACCCCGGCCTGCGCCGCCGGCACCACCTTCAGGCCGGTCATCCACAGCCACACCGTCCAGACGCTCGCCGCCAGCGCGTAGAACAGAAGCAGCAGCCAGATCCCCGGCCGGACCGCGCCGAAATCGAAGTGCAGGGCGACGTAGGCCCCGAACGGCGTGACCAGCGCCAGCCCCCACAGGTTGATCAGCGAGGTGATGCGCTTCGGCCCCAGCACGCCAGTCAGCGCCTTGCCGATCACCGCGTACGACGCTTCGCAGATGACTGCCGCGAACACCAGCAGGTTGCCGAGCCAGGCCAGTCGGGCAGCTTCGCCCGTGGCCGCCGCATGCGGGCTCGCCAGCGCCAGCAATCCGATCCCGGCGGCTGCGCAGGCGATCGCGGTCCAGATCCGACCCGGGATCGGCTCGCGCAGGAAAGCCCAGCTCAGGATGGCCACCACCGCCGGAATGGCCGCCATGATCACGCCCGCCGACACCGCGCTGGTCATGCTGACGCCGAACAGCATGCAGATGGAGAACAGGAAGTTGCCGAGGAAGGATTCGAGGAACAGCAGCCGGCGCGTGCGGGCGCTCAGGGGCGGCTCGTTCGCCGGCTTGCGCAGCCACGGCAGCATGGCCAACGCGCCGATGCCGAAGCGCAGCCAGGCCAGCAGGAACACCGGGATGGCCGCGGCCAGCGGCTTCGACAGCGCCACGTAGCTCCCCACCAGCGCCATGCTGAGCGCCAGGCAGGCATAGGCCACGGGGCGGCTGGGGACGAAGCTCATCGAGAATGGTGGGTCACGAAAAAGTCCGCCGCATCATGCCTGAAGCCTCCACGCGCCTCGTCTTCGTCTACGGCACCCTGCGCCGCGGCGGGCGCAACGACATCAACCGCCTGCGGCCCGCGCCGGAATACGTCGGCATGGGCGAGGTGCAGGGCCGGCTGTACCACTTCGACCGGTACCCGGGACTGACGCTGGGCGGCGAGGAAGCCGTCACCGTGATCGGCGAGGTCTACCGGATCACGCCGGGATTGGAGGACTTGCTCGATGCCATCGAGCAGATCGTCCCGGGCGAGGACAGCGAGTATTTCAAGCGCGAGGTGAACGTGCTGGTCGAGGGCAACACGCGCTTGTGCCTCGTGTACGAGATCAATGCGGCGCGCGTGAGCGGCCGGCAGGCGATAGTCCACGGCGACTGGATCCTGTTTCACCAGATGTGATGTGGCGTTTCGCATCATGAGATTCCACAATGGTGCGCCGCCGCAAAATTTCTCAATACAAGAAACCAGTTTCCGTATTGTGAAACGAATCACCTAAGCCATTGATTTGACAGGATATAAAAATATGTCTTCTATAAGACATAAGAGCTGCACAAGTCTTCTACAAGACTGCAGAATTCACTCCATAGCCGGCGCAGATTTTCTGGACCTTCCGCCGGCCACCGGTTCGACATCAACCCTGGAGTGAACACCATGAGCCACTGGACCCACCTGACCCGCGAACAGCAGATCGCCCAACTGGAGAAGGACTGGGCGGAGAACCCGCGCTGGAAGGGCATCAAGCGCGGCTACAGCGCAGCCGAAGTGGTGCGCCTGCGTGGTTCGCTGCAGATCGAGCACACGCTGGCCAAGCGCGGCGCCGAGAAGCTCTGGAACCTGATCAACACCGAACCCTTCGTCAACACGCTGGGCGCGCTGACCGGCAACCAGGCCATGCAGCAGGTGAAGGCCGGCCTGAAGGGCATCTACCTCTCCGGCTGGCAGGTGGCGGGCGACGCCAACAGCAACGGCGAGATGTATCCCGACCAGTCGCTGTACTCGGTGGACTCGGTGCCCAAGGTCGTGAAGAAGATCAACGCGACGTTCCAGCGCGCGGACCAGATCCAGTGGAGCGAAGGCAAGGGCCCCGGCGACGAGGGCTACATCGACTACTTCGCGCCCATCGTGGCCGATGCGGAAGCCGGCTTCGGCGGCGTGCTGAACGCCTTCGAGCTGATGAAGGCCATGATCGAAGCGGGCGCCGCCGGCGTGCACTTCGAAGACCAGCTGGCCGCCGCCAAGAAGTGCGGCCACATGGGCGGCAAGGTGCTGGTGCCGACGCGCGAAGCCTGCTCCAAGCTGGTGGCCGCCCGCCTGGCCGCCGACGTGATGGGCACGCCCACCATCCTGCTGGCCCGCACCGACGCCGAAGCCGCCGACCTGGTGACCAGCGACGTCGACCCGATCGACCAGCCTTTCTTCACCGGCGAGCGCACGGTGGAAGGCTTCTACCGCAGCAGGAACGGCATCGCCCAGGCCATCAGCCGCGGCCTGGCCTATGCCGAGTACGCCGACCTGATCTGGTGCGAGACCGGCACGCCGGACCTGAAGTTCGCCAAGGACTTCGCCGACGCCATCCACGCCAAATTCCCGGGCAAGCTGCTGGCCTACAACTGCTCGCCGTCCTTCAACTGGAAGAAGAACCTCGACGACGCCACCATCGCCAAGTTCCAGAAGGAGCTGGGCGCCATGGGCTACAAGTTCCAGTTCATCACGCTGGCCGGCTTCCACGCCCTGAACTACTCGATGTTCGAGCTGGCCTACGGCTACGCCCGCAACAACATGACCGCCTTCGTCGAGATGCAGCAGAAGGAATTCGCCGCCGCCGACCGGGGCTTCACCGCCGTCAAGCACCAGCGCGAGGTGGGCACGGGTTACTTCGACGCCGTCACCACGACGATCGAAGCGCAGGCGTCCACCGCGGCGCTTAAGGGTTCGACCGAAGACGAACAGTTCTTCGAGGAAAAGAAGGCGGCCTGAGCGGCCGCTCCCTGGAAGAAGCCCCGCGACGCGGGGCTTTTTTCGGCCTTCGGCCTTGCACGGCGCACCGGCTGGCGCGACGCGCCCCGGAACGCAACGCACATGGTGGGGTCGCCTGCGGCGAACCCACCGTACGAAGCCACGAAGCTGCGTCCGGTAGCCGCTTTTGCTTTTTTCCGGTTCCTCAGTACAGTTGGGCATCCTTGCAACGGAGGGCCGGCATGAGCGATTCGACGGAGGAGCGGACTGGGGCGTTCGACGCCACGAGCCTGCAGAAGAACAAGTGCCCCGACTGCGGCGGCACGGGGGAGCTGCACTTCGACAGCGAGAACATCAACGAGAACTTCGAGGTGGAGAAGCAGACGGTCATCACCGAATGCGGCCGCTGCGGCGGCACGGGTTATGTCGCGGCGAGTTAGAATCGGGCCAGGAACAATGTACTTCCTGAGCAACACAAGAGCGAGAAAGGCAAACCGGTTATGACACCGCGAACTACTTTCGAAGGTTCCACGGCCCGCTAGCGGCCGCGTAGTCGCGTGCACTGAGTTGCTTCCCCCCAACGAAAAGCGCGGCTGTCCCCGCGCTTTTTTGTTGCCCGCCCCACTTTGACCATGATCGAAATCACGCTCCCCGACGGTTCCCAACGCCAGTTTCCCGCCCCCGTCACGGTGGCCGAGGTCGCCGCCTCCATCGGCGCCGGCCTGGCCAAGGCCGCCCTGGCCGGCAAGGTCGACGGCAAGGTGGTCGACACCTCCTACCGGATCGATCAGAACGCGAAGCTCGCCATCGTGACGGCCAAGGACCCGGAAGGCCTGGACGTGATCCGCCACTCGACGGCGCACCTGCTGGCCTACGCGGTCAAGGAGCTGTTCCCGGAGGCCCAGGTCACCATCGGGCCGGTCATCGAGAACGGTTTCTTTTACGACTTCGCCTACAAGCGGCCCTTCACGCCGGAAGACGTGGCGGCCATCGAGAAGCGCATGGGCGAGCTGGCGGCAAAGGACGAGCCCGTCACGCGCCGGGTGCTCCCGCGCGACGAGGCCGTGGCGCATTTCAAGGCCATGGGCGAGAACTACAAGGCGGAGATCATCGGCAGCATTCCCGCCGGCGAGGACGTGTCGCTCTACGCCGAAGGCAGGTTCGAGGACCTGTGCCGCGGCCCGCACGTGCCCAGCACGGGCAAGCTGAAGCATTTCAAGCTGATGAAGGTGGCCGGCGCCTACTGGCGCGGCGACCACCGCAATGAGATGCTGCAGCGGGTCTACGGCACGGCCTGGGCCAGCAAGGAGGAACTGCAGCAGTACCTGACGATGCTGGAGGAGGCCGAGAAGCGCGACCACCGCAAGCTGGGCCGCGAGCTCGACCTGTTCCACATCGACGACATCGCGCCCGGCGTGGTGTTCTGGCACCCCAAGGGCTGGGCCGTCTGGCAGCAGGTGGAGCAGTACATGCGCCAGGTCTACAAGGACACGGGATACCAGGAGGTCAAGGGACCGCAGATCCTGGACAAGAGCCTGTGGGAGAAGACGGGCCACTGGCAGAACTACCGCGAGAACATGTTCACGACGGAGTCGGAGAAGCGCGAATACGCGCTGAAGCCGATGAACTGCCCAGGCCACGTGCTGATCTTCAAGTCGCAGCTGCGCAGCTACCGCGACCTGCCGCTGCGCTACGGCGAATTCGGCCAGTGCCACCGCAACGAGCCCTCGGGCGCGCTGCACGGCATCATGCGGGTGCGCGGCTTCACCCAGGACGACGGCCATGCCTTCGTGACCGAAGACCAGATCCTGGCCGAATGCGTGGCCTACACGGCCAAGCTGCAGCAGGTCTACCGAGACTTCGGCTTCACGGAGATCCTCTACAAGGTGGCCACGCGGCCCGACAACCGGGTCGGCTCCGACGAGCTCTGGGACAAGGCGGAATATGCCGTGATGGAGTCGCTGCGGCGCTCCGGCGTCGATTTCGTCGTTTCGCCCGGCGAAGGCGCTTTCTACGGCCCGAAGATCGAATACACGCTGAAGGACGCGCTGGGCCGGCAGTGGCAGTGCGGCACGATGCAGGTCGACTTCAACACGGCGGAACGCCTGGGTGCGGAATATGTCACGGAGACGAGCGGCCGCGCCCACCCCGTGATGCTGCACCGGGCCATCGTCGGCAGCCTCGAGCGTTTCATCGGCATGCTGGTGGAGCACCACGCCGGGGCGCTGCCCGCCTGGCTGGCGCCGGTGCACGCCGTGGTGCTGAATATCACGGAGCACCAGCACGACTATGCGCAGGAAATCGCCAAAACGTTGAGGAATCAAGGGCTTAGGGTGGAGACGGATCTGCGTAACGAGAAGATTACGTATAAAATACGAGAGCATTCGCTGCAAAAGCCGCCCTACCTGCTTGTCGTTGGCGACAAGGAGATGGCGGCCGGTGCCGTCGCAGTGCGCGCCAGGGGCAACAAGGACCTGGGCGTGATGCCGCTGGAAGCGTTCTCCGAAAGGATCGCGGCGGACATCGCGGGCAAGCGCTGAATCCCTGGGGACCAAGCTGCGAGCCTTGCGCTCTTTGATGGTGATGCTACAAAGTTTGTAGCCCCGTTTATTTGAAGGATCTGGACCATCGCTACTGAATTTCGTGACCGCCGCCAGCGTGAGGAACGCAAGCACCGCCTGAACCGGGAAATCATGGCCCCGGAAGTCCGTCTCTCCGGAGTGAACAACGAGCCCCTGGGCATCGTGAGTTTGACCGAGGCCCTGCGCCTGGCAGGCGAGGCGGACGTCGACCTGGTTGAAATCGCCGCCACTGCCATTCCGCCGGTCTGCCGGCTGATGGACTACGGCAAGTTCAAGTACCAGGAACAGAAGAAGGCCGCGGAAGCGAAAGCCAAGCAGACGGTCATCGAAATCAAGGAAATCAAGTTCCGCCCCGGGACGGATGACGGCGACTACAACATCAAGTTGCGCAACATCCGGCGTGTCCTGGCGGAAGGCGACAAGTGCTAGATCACGCTGCGGTTCCGTGGCCGCGTGATCACGCACCAGGATATCGGGTTGGAGCTGCTGAACCGCCTGCGCGACGACCTCGGGGACACCATCCTGGTGGAGCAGTTCCCCAAGCTGGAAGGCCGGCAGATGATCATGATGATCGCGCCGGGCAAGAAGAAGCAGGGCCCTGCGAAGCCC
>JAQGMU010000395.1 GCA_028292195.1 Ramlibacter sp.
GGGACGGGGCAGCCCGCCTTGGCGAAATCAAGGAGGAGGAGCGGGTCGCAGCCGGAGGCGAGGCCCGCGCGGGGGACATTCGCCAAGGCGGGCTGCCCCGTCCCGGCGCGGACCAGGGAACCATCCCGTCGACAGCAGTGCGCCTTCGCGGGGAAGACGATTCAAGGGCAGACCTCAGTCTTTCAGCTTCGCATGCCCCCTGTCGATGACGACGACGTTACGCTCCGCCGCGCGACAGCGGAAGGAAACGACATCGCCGTCCAGCCACAGCTCGGTGGTCAGGGTCTCGCCGATGAAGACCGGCTGCGTGAAACGCACGCTGAAGCTTGCCAGGCGTGTCGGTTCATAGCCGCAGGCTGCCGCCAGGACCGCCCGGCAGTTGATCCCGTAGGTGCACAGTCCATGCAGGATGGGCGCCGGAAAGCCAAGCCTCGCTGCTGCCTGCGCATCGGTGTGCAGCGGATTGCGGTCGCCATTCAGGCGATACCACAGGCCCTGGTCGGCGCGCGTCTGGAAAACCACCACCGCGTCGGGCTGGCGTTGCGGGATCTCATGCGCGGGGGGTGCCGCCCCGCCGGCGGATCCGATGCCGCCATCACCGCGCGCCAGGATGGTGGAGTTCGATTCGAAGTACGGCCGCCCGGTGCCGGCGTCGCGCACCACCGTGCGCGTCGTCACGTAGGCGCCCTTGCCCTCGCCCTTGTCGACCACGCGCGAAATGTCCGAATCGCTCAGCAAGCTGGCCGCGGGAGGCAGGGGCGCCAGGAAGACGAGCTCCTGCTCGGCGTGCACGACCTTGGTGAAGTCGAGGCCCGCGCGTTGCGTGAGCCCGGTCAGGCCCACGACGGTGGCCAGCGTCGGCACGGTGCGCAGCCCGCCGTGCTCCACGACGAAGGGCAGCTCCTTCGCGTTGGACGGGTCGCGGCCCAGGCCCACCGTCAAGGCATAGAGCATGGCCTCGCGGTCGGTGTACGAGCCGGCCACATCCTGGATGCGCAGGCCCATGAGCGCATCCAGCGAGACCTTCTCGCCCTCGGCGCGCGGTTTCCAGAGCGAGGCGGAATGGGTTGCCATCGCGGGCTGCTAGATCGCGTCCCAGGGAAAGACCTCCAGCCCGGTCTCCAGCGGCACCAGGTTCGCCTTCACCGAAGGAAGGAAGTGCGAACCCAGGGTGGCTAGCGTCCAGCCTTCGGAGCGGTGCACGCCCCGGATCGGCCGTGGCTGGCTCATGACGAAGATCTCGTTGCCGCGGACGGTGAAGATCTGGCCATTCACCTCGGTGGCGGCGTCGCCGGAGAGGAACACGGCCAGCGGCGCGATGCGTTCGGCCTTCATGGCGGCGCGCTTGGCCAGCCATTCGTCCTTGTCCGGGCGGGGGATCGACGTCATCATCCGCGTGATGGCATAGGGCGCGATGCAGTTCGAGCGCACGTTGTAGCGTGCCATCTCCAGTGCCAGCGAGCGCGAGAGGCCGCACATGCCCATCTTGGCGGCCGAGTAGTTGGCCTGGCCGAAGTTGCCGATCAGGCCGGCGGTGGAGGTCAGGTGCACGAAGGTGCCGCCCTTCTGCTCCTTGAAGTGGCGCGCCGCCGCCCGGCTGACGTTGAAGGCGCCGTAAAGGTGCACCTTGAGCACGGCATCCCAGTCGTCGTAGCTCATGTTCCACACCATCTTGTCGCGCAGGATGCCGGCGCAGTTGATGACGCCGTCGACGCGGCCGAATTCGCGCAGCGCCGTTTCCACCATTGCGTCGGCGGCGCTGGGGTCGGCCACGCTGTTGCGGTCGGCGATCGCGCGGCCACCGGCGGCCACGATCTGCGCGGCGACTTCCGCGCCGGGACTCTGGCCGGACAGTGCGCCGTCCAGCGCGGCGCCGATGTCGTTCACGACGACCGCCGCGCCTGCCGCGCCCGCCGCCAGCGCGATCTCGCGGCCGATGCCGTTGCCGCTGCCGGTCACGATGAAGACCTTGCCGGCCATCGCTTGCTCGTTGCTCATGTCTTGCTCCTGGAAACGCTTGTAAAGGACGCTGGAGAGTTTGGCGGCGCGGCTGCGCCTTGTATGTCACTTCATGGGGGGCAATGCGGCCCGCGCTGCCTGCGTGTCCCCGCGAGGGGGCGCGCTGCGCGCGCCCGCCTCACCTAGAGTGATCGCTGACGCCATTCCCACCTGACAGAGTTAGGCAAAGATGCAATCGAAACGAAGACTCCTGCTGGCTGCCGCGCTGGCTTGCGCCAACCCGCTGGCCGCGTGGGCGCAGCCCCAGCCCTACCCGAGCCGGCCGGTCACCATCGTGGTCCCGTTCCCGCCCGGCGGGGCCACCGACGTCGTGGCACGGCTGGTCGGCGAAAAGCTGTCGCCGCGCTTGGGACAGCCGGTGCTGGTGGTCAACAAGCCCGGCGCCACCGGCGCGGTGGCCAACACCTTCGTGCGGTCGCAACCCGCCGACGGCTACACGCTCTACATGGTGACGGCGCCGTTCTCCACTGCGCCCGCCACCCAGCCCAGCGTGCATAACTACGATCCCGCGAAGGACTTCGCGCCGATCGCCCAGATTGCCACCATCCTGCCCATCATGGTGGCCAGCAACAAGGCGCCTGGCCGCACCGTCGCCGAGATCGTTGCCTATGCGAAGGCGAACCCGGGCAAGGTGACGGTCGCCACCACCGGCATCGGCTCCTCCGACCACCTGGCCATGGCCAAATTCGCGCGCATGGCCGGCATCGAGCTGCAATACATTCCCTACAAGGGCGCGGGTCCGGCGCTGGCGGATCTTGTCGGCGGCGTCGTCGACCTCAAGATGGATCCGTGGGCGACGTCCAAGCCGCTGATCGACGGGGGCCAGATCCGCGGCCTGGGAATGGCGACATTGAAGCCGTCGGCGATCGCGCCTGGCGTTCCGACGATCGCCGAAACCGTGCACGGCTACGAGTTGCCCAGCTACGCGGGCCTGCTCGGGCCCGCCGCTCTCTCACCCGCGGTGCTCGACCGGCTGCAGACGGAGCTGAAGGCCATCATGAAGCTGCCCGACGTCGCCGAAAAGCTCAAGGTCATGGGCCTGGAGCCGACGCTGACCTCGCCCTCCGAGTTCGCGGCCTATCTCACCGACCACGTGAAGTCGCAGAAGGACCTGATCCGCGACCTCGGCATCAAGATCGAGTGATCAGCCTGGCTGCGCTTCGATCACGGCGTCCAGGGCGATCACGCCCTGGCCTGCCGCCAGCACACGCAGCGGGTTGAGCTCCAGGGTCAACAGGCTGTCGGCGTTGGCCGCGGCCAGCTCCGACACGGCGACGATCGTGCGCGCCAGTGCCGGCACGTCGGCCGGTGGTGCGCCACGGAATCCTTCCAGCAGCCTGGCGCCGCGGGTCTCGTGGATCATCTCGAGTGCCTGCGCTTCGTTGACGGGTGCGAGGCGGAAAGCGACATCCTTCATCAGTTCGATCAGCACACCGCCCAGGCCGAACATCACCACGGGCCCGAACACCGGATCGCGTACCACGCCGACCACGCATTCCACGCCGCCGGCAATCATGGGCGAGACCACGTAGCCCTCGACCTTGGCGCCCGGCGCCTTCTGGAGCACCGAAGCAGCCATCGTTTCCACCGCCTCGTGCACGGCCTGTCCATCGCCGAGACCCAGGCGGACGCCGCCCACTTCCGTCTTGTGCAGGATGTCGGCCGAGACGACCTTCACCGCCACGGGGAAACCGACCTGGGCTGCCGCGCGTGCGGCTTCGGCGGGACCTGCGGCAACCAGTTCCCGCGGCACCGGAATTCCGCAGGCACGCGCGACCTCCTTGGCCTGCACTTCATTGAAGCGCTGGCCACGCGCGATACGTGGCAATGCGCGCCCCGCCGGCAGCTGCCGGCTCGGCA
>JAQGMU010000416.1 GCA_028292195.1 Ramlibacter sp.
GCCGACAACATCCTGCTGAACGGGGCGGAAAAGGTGGCGTTCAACTACGTCAACGCGGGGGCCAATACGGGCTACCCGCACATGGCGGCCTCGGGCAACCAGGTGCGCAAGGGCGACATCGTCAAGGGTGACTGCGGGGGCCTGTTTCGCGAGTACTACTCCAACGTCGCCCGCACCGCGAAAGTGGGGCAGCCGACGGCGGAGGAGGCCGATGCATGGAAGCGCCTGCGCGAGATGCACCATGCGATGATCGATCTCTGCCGGCCCGGCAAGACCGGCAGGGAGCTGTTTGCGCAGGCCGGCAAGCTGCAGCAGAAGGCGGGCTTCCCCTTCCCGTATTCGCACAACGGCCATGGCATCGGCCTGAGCGTGCACGAACGGCCCGTCATCGGTCCCGGCGAGGACATCGCTTACGAGCCGGGGATGATCACGACGGTCGAGACCCGCCATCGCGACCCTGGCAAGGTCGGCCTGCACATGGAGGACATCGTCGAGATCACCGAGAACGGCCCGATCTGGCACGCCAAGTACTTCCAGAACGAAACCATCCTCGTGATCTAGCGTGCTAGCCTGGCCGGCCGCCCGCCCGGTGCCCTGGAGAGGGTCGTGGACTCAAATGCTCGGTCGCGTCCAGATGCTCGTGCCCTTTCAGGGACGCGCGGCATCGTCCCAACGGAACACGAGCCTCGCTTTGGGTTGCGTCGCCGCGATCAAACGTGCGTTCGGCTCGTCGGTGGCGGCCACCCAGTCGATCGCGTCCTGTCGGCTGCGGCCGAACTGTTCATGGCGTTGTGCAAGACGGCCGGTGCGAAGGGAGGCGTCGACATCGACGTACCACACGTCGTCCAGCAGCGCTGCGACGCCCGCCCAATGGCTGTCGTCGAGCAACAAGTAGTTCCCTTCGGTGATCACGAGCCGCGTCTGCGGAAACACCGGGATGGCACCGGCAACCGGATCCTCGATCTCGCGCCGGAACTCGGGCGCATACACGATTTCAGCGAGGCGTTGCTGGCGCAGTCGCTGCAACAGCGCCACATAGCCGGCACTGTCAAAGGTGTCGGGTGCGCCTTTGCGGGCGGCACGGCCAAGTCGCTGCAATTCGACGTTGGCGAGGTGAAAGCCGTCCATGGGTACGACCTGCGACACCTCGGGGAAGGCATGTTGGAGGGCCAGCGCCAGTGTCGACTTGCCAGCCCCCGGAGGTCCGACCAGACCGAGCAGCTTTCGATGGCCGTCTTGCAGCAGTTCGCGCACGCGCGCCAGGTAGCCTGAAGGCACTGCTGGAAGAATTGGGAAAGTCATGTCTATCTGTAGTTCTCGCTAGGACTGCGGCGGATCCTGAGGATTGCGGAAGTACGTCGGTGGGTAGATGACGCCCGCGACCCGCAGGCGAAAGATCCTGGCGCCGCAGCGGCCACACTGGTAGTGGCGGAAGAAGGGCACCAGCCGCATCCAGCCCGTTCGCGCCAGCCGCCCGAGCTGCGGCTCGGCGCAACCGCACTTGAACAGCTTGAGCCTGCCCTGCGCAACGCCGTCCAGGTACACCTTCTCGGGCAGGAGCTGGGTCGGAGCAAAGTCTCGAGAGCGTGAACGCGGGCGGGTCTTCGGCGTGTTCATGGCGGCTTGTCGGTGGCGGCTATGAGACCACAGAAAGCCCGGCGTGGCACGGTCTACCTACTTCACTGCCAAGCCGGCCTCGCGGATGACGGTACTGAACCTCCGCACATCCTCCTCCAGCCACTTTCGCGTCTCCCGACTAGAAAAACCGCGCAAATGTCTGTCACCGTACAGACAGGCGTCCAGCCCAGCAGGAAAATTCCCACATTGACGTTACGCCGCCGCCGACCAGCTCACGAAGTATGGAAACGCCGACCTTCTCCGATCCCTCCAATTTCCGGAGCGCGCACAGTGTCCTGGTTGTCGACGACAACCCGGCCATGAAGTACTCGGTTGCGCGCAACCTGCGGGCGGTGGGCTACAGGACGGTCGAAGCGTCGGGCGGCGCGGAGGCCCTGGAACTGAGCGAGTTCGTGTCCGCGGTGGTGATCGACGTCCATCTGCCGGACCTGGACGGCTTCGAGGTTTGCCGTCTGCTGCGCGCCCGCCGCTCGACAGCGCAATTGCCGGTCATCCACTTTTCGTCCATCAGCATCGACGGATTCGACGCGCGGGCTGCGGCGGAATGCGGGGCAGACGGATTCCTCGCCGCGCCCGTGGACACGGCGGAACTCACGAGCACGCTGGACCGGCTTCTTGCCCGGCGCGTGCAGGCTGACGCGATTGTCGTCGCTGTCGATGACGGCACCCCGCCAGGGGACCGCTCCGGGAGTGGGGTCCAGAGCGTTGTCGACCAGATGACGCTTGGCGAGAAGGCGCCGGGCAGCTGAGGCTACAGCGCCCCGCGTGGATGCGGCAGCAGCCGGTCGTACTCCGTCTTCACCGCCCCGTAGCACTCGCAGACCCGCGCTTCCAGCTGGGGGCGGTCCAGGAGCACGATGCGGCCGCGAGCAGCCGCGATGACGGCCCTCTTCTTCAGGTTGGTCACCGCTTCCGTCACCGTCTCGCGCCGCACGCCCAGGAGCTTGGCCAACATTTCCTGTGTGATCGCCACCTCGTCTGCGTGCAATCGATCGAGCGTCATCAACAGCCAGCGGCACAGCCGCTGGTCCACCGAATGATGCTGGTTGCAGACCGCCGTCTGCGAGGTCTGGCAGATCAGGGCCTGCGTGTAGAGCAGTGCCAGGAAATGGAGCTTGGCGCCGAGCGCAAATTCCCGCTTCATGACCTTGCGCGCGAGCCGGTAGGCGAACCCCGGGTTCTGCACCTCCGTGCTGGTGGGCATGCTGTCCCCGCCCATGAAGATGGAGATGCCGACCATGCCTTCGTTGCCCACCAGCGCGACCTCGCTGGAGGCACCGTTCTCCAGGTCGTAGATGAGGGACACGACCCCGCTGATCGGGAAGTGCAGGAATTTCACGTGGTCGCCCGACGCGGATACTTTCCAGCCCAGCGGCATCTCCACCAGTTCGAGCTCGGGGAGCAGGCGCGCGTAGTCCTCCGCGGGGAGGGAGGCGAGGATCCGGTTGCGGGAAGGGTCGTGGTCGGGTCTGGTCATCGGAAAACTGCCATCGTAGTCAGCGCTCCCAGTGCGGTGGCCAATCGTCGAAATCGGCCATCTGCACTCCGTTGCGCATCAGGCTGTACAGCGGCTCGTCCGGGAAGTCGTTGATGCGGATCTTCCACAGGACCTGGTCGCGATTCATCTCGTACGGGAAATCAGGATCGTCCGTCTCTCTCCATTTGACGGACTCGCGCACCAGCTGGTCCACTTCGTCGGCAGGTGTGGTCATTGCAGGCTCAAAAGGTCAGGAACTTGACGTTGGTCGCCAGGTCGGTTCGCGTGGCGGAATCGATGATGTGGTCGTTGATTTCGTCCTGGCTGGGCTTCCTGCCGGTCTTCTGCTCAAGTTTGGCAGCGGCGTCGCGTTGCAGTCCCTCGAAATTCGGCCCGTCCTTGTCGCCCAGGCCGCGCTTGCCGTACTTCGCCGCATCCCGCGCTTCCAACTTCTCGACCGACTTGGTGTCTCCATTGGCACGCATCTGGCGCCGCGCGGCAAGCCGCTCCTGCCGCCTGAACTCGTAGGCCTTGCGCGCCATCGCGTCGCGTGGCGCTCCCGCCTGCCGCATGGCGGTCAGCTCTTTCGCCAGCACCTGCTTGCGCGCGTTGTAGGCCGCCCGGATTCCGCGGTTGCGCGCCCACCATTTGCAGCCCTGCACGGCACTGCGGCTGACGGACTTGAAGGCGGCGGCGGCCTTCCTTGCCGCCTGCAGGCCGGCCTTGCGCGCGGCAGGATTGCGTGCAAGCAGCGCACCTGCGGCTGCGACTGCACGACCAAGGAGGGCCAACATCGCAGCAGCCGGTCAGTCGGCGGCGGAAAGCTCGTCCACGAGCAATTGGACCCGTTGCGTGGGGGGCAAGCCGGGATCCGAGAGGTACGCGACCACGTCGGGCTGGGTGAGGATCTGTCCCTGGGTCGACACGGCCAGGCAGGCGAGCTGTGCGATCGGAACCGCTTCGTCGATGCCGAAGCCGCGAGCCGCTTCCACCACGCGCTCGCAGATCCGCTGCAGCTGTGTGTCCGGAAGACCGGCGGTTTCGGTGGGAAATTCGTCGCGCAGGAATTGCGTCAGCATGGCATCGAATTCAGTGCCGGAGCGATCCTGCAACACCTTCAACTGGTCGGCGGACACCTTCAGCATGACTACTCCTGGCGGCGGGGAGTGCGACACCGCAGAGTCAGGGTTATAGCAAATCTGCGGGTTGCCGGGAGCGGGGGCAGCCTGGTGGAGGGGGCAGGCTGGAGCGGGCGATGGGAATCGAACCCACGTCTTGAGCTTGGGAAGCTCAGGTCCTGCCATTGAACGACGCCCGCGGTTCAGCGGGGAATTCTACCTACTTCACCGCCAGCCCCGCCTCGCGGATGATCGCGCTGAACCTGCGGACGTCGTCCTCCAGCCACTTTTCCGTTTCGCGGCTGTTCATGAACACCGGCTGGACTTCGATTTCCTCGAGCTTCCTGCGCACGGCGGGGTCCTGCATGGTCTTCTGGATGGCGCTTTCGAGCTTCGCCAGCACCGCCGGGGGCGTGCCCTTGGGTGCGGTGATGTTGATGAAGGCGTCGTTGCCGTCCAGCTCCGGGTAGCCTTGCTGGCCGGTGGTCGGGACGTCGGGCAGCCACGGCAGGCGGGCGCCGCGCTGGACCGCCAGGATGCGCAGGTCCTTGCCATTGAGGTTCTTCACCAGGGCGGTGTAGGGGAGCGTGCAGGCCTGGACGCTTCCGTCCCGCACGCCGGTGAGGGCCGGCGCGAGGCCGTTGTAGGGGACGTGGGTGACGTCGAACTCCTTGCCGGACTTCGCCTTCACCGCGCGCTTGAACATCTCCAGCTGCAGGTGGTTGAGGCCGCCGGCGCCGGTGCTGCAGAAGCTGATCGCGCCCGGCTTGGTGCGGCCGTAGTCCGCCAGCTCCGCCAGCGACTTCACCGGCAGCTTCGTGCTGGCGACGATCACCGAAGGGTTCGACGCCACCCCGGCAACGGGCGTGAAGTCGTCGAGCTTCAGGTCGAAGTTGGACACCAGCAGATGCAGGTACCCGTAGGCCGAGCCTGAAGTGATGAAGAGCGTGTAGCCGTCGGCCGGTGAAGACGCGACGACGCGCGCTCCCACCGAGCTGCCGGCCCCGGGGCGGTTCAGGATCAGCACCGGCTGCCCGAGTTCCTCCTTGAGCCTGTCCGCGATGATGCGGGCCGTGACGTCCAGGCCGCCGCCCGCGGCGAAGGGGACGACCAGCGACACGGGCTTCTGCGGAAACTCCGTGGCGCCGAAGGCCGGGGTGAGCAGCGCGGCGGCGAGGCCGGCGAGCAGGCTGCTGGCGAGCCAGCGGCGGGTGGGACGTGTGGGTTGCATGTTGTCTCCTTGTATTTTTTCAGCGCGCCGGCCGCGGCCCGGCGATGGTCACGCGCGACATGTAGCGGTTCTGGCCAGCGTAATCCGGAATGGCGCGGTGCATGGTGCAGCGGTTGTCCCAGACGAGGACCTGGTCGTTGTGCCAGCGGGCGCGGCAAGTGAAGTCGAAGCGCGCGCAGTGGTCGTGCAGGTGCGCAAGCAGCGGCGCGCTCTCCTCGTTGGTGAAGCCTTCGAGGCGCTGCGTGTAGGTCTTGTTCAGGTAGAGGAACTTGCGGCCGCTGAGCGCGTGCGTGCAGACCAGCGGGTGCACGACTTCGCGGTCGCCGGCCGCCACGTCGAGGTCCGTCTTCGCGGAGGCGGAGCTGTACTTGCGGCCCTGGGCCAGGTAGGCCGAGCCGAAGATGCGCGTGGCGCTGTGCACCACGTTCAGCGGCGCGATCATGGCCTTGAAGGCATCGGACAAGGCCTCGTAGGCCGCGTACATGCTGAGGAAGCCGGTGTCGCCGCCGTAGGGCGGAACGTCCACCGCGCGCATCACCACGGCGCCGGGGGGTTCGTCGAGGTAGGTGCTGTCGGCGTGCCAGTTCTCGCCGACGACCCGGCCCGTGTCGCTGGCCAGCCGGCGGATGATCTGCACGTCGGGATGGCCGTCGACGCTGTGCAGCTGCGGCACGCGAATCACCTCCCCGAAGTTCCTGCTGAAGGCGACATGCTGCTCGTGCGTCAGGCTCTGTTTCGGGAACAGGATGACCTGGTGGTCGGCGAAGGCCTGCTTGATCTCCTGCCAGCTTTCGGGGGCCAGCGGCTGTCGCAGGTCGACGTCGAAGATCTCCGCGCCGAGTACGCCGGTGAGCGGTTCGACCCGGATATGCCGGTAGTCGCGGACTTGCACCAGGACCGGGTGGGCGTCGAAGGAGGATTTGGCTTGCATGATTCGAGTTCCTAGAGGAGGGCCGCTGCGGTGGGCTGCGGCCGCGCCAGCTTGATGATCGCGTCCGCCGTATCCGGCGCCACGTTTTCCGGCAGCACCGCCTGGGTGGCGCGGACGCCGTACAGCGCGGGCCTGGCGACCGCCACCGGCACGGCGCCCGAGGCGGCGCAGGCGCCGGCGGCCTCGATCAGGGTGCGGCGCATGGCGACCACCGCCAGGTCGCTGGAGCCCAGGTGCTCGCGCGTGCGGTCGGCGATGGGCCCGGCGCTTTCCGTCACCATGGCGTCCTGGGCGCGGATGCCCTTGATGCCGGTGAAGGAGATGGTCTTCTGTTCCCGGCGGTCGATCAGGTAGTCGTTGTCCTGGCGCTCGGTGGGCGTGGTGGTGCCGGGAACGACCTTGCGGTGCGAGTTGTCGCCGTTGCGCCAGGCGGCGAGTTCTTCCGAACCCAGCGGGCTGTCGGGCCGCCAGGTGACGCAGATCACCCAGCAGCGTTCATCCGTCATCGGCACCCACATGCGCACGAGTTGGGCATCGCCGGGACGCGGCGGGATCATCGTGTAGAAGGGCAGCAGGAACTGGTTCAGGCGCCAGTAGCGCTGGTCGCCGTCGACGCGCCGGCCGTTGCAGGCCATGAAGCCGGCCTCGGTCGGAAGGATCTTCCAGGACGGCGACGTGTCCTCCTGGAAGTATTTGCCGGTCAGCGCCTGGTTGTCCGCGCTGGTCTGGTTGACCATGCGATGCAGGAAGCCGACGTGGGCGCTGTCCAGTTCGCCTTCCATCGCCTGGGCGTAGTTGCATTCCTGGTGCCAGCGCGACGCGTAGACCTGCTGCGCCGGCACGCCGAGAAACTCGAAGCCGGGCAGTTCGGGGGCAGGGCGTGCGTCGCCCAGGTAGACCCACAGCAAGCCGCCGGCCACGCGGGCCGGATACGCCTTCGCCTTCACGTTGTTGCACATCCGGCTGCCGGCGGGCTCGGTCGGCATGTCCATGCAGGCGCCGGCCACGTCGAACTTCCAGCCGTGGTACACGCAACGGATGCCGCCTTCCTCGTTGCGGCCGAAAAACAGGCTGGCGCCACGATGCGGGCAGTTTTCCTCCAGCACGCCCACGCGCCCGGCGCTGTCGCGGAATACGACCAGGCGCTCGTTCAGCAGTTGCAGCCGCACCGGCGGCTCGTCGGCGGCCGGCACCTCGGCGGCGGTCATGGCGGGAATCCAGAACGCGCGCATGAACTTTCCCATCGGCGTGCCGGGGCCGGACTGGGTGAGCAGGGCATTCTTCTCGTGACTGAGCATGGGCGGCTTTCCTGGGCGAGGGGACAGTCTAGGCGCCAAGCCGATCTTTGATCCAGATCACTAGAATCGAATAAAACGATGGCGACCTCTCCTGTCGAGGCTGGGCGATGGCCGGCAACCTGAATCTGCAGTCCATGAAGATCTTCGTGGCGGTGCTGGACCTGCGCAGCGTCGGCCTCGCCGCGCGCTCGCTCGGCATGAGCCAGTCGGGGCTGAGCAGCGCGTTGGCGAAGCTGCGGCAGGATCTCGGCGACGCCTTGTTCGTCAGCACCGCCTCGGGCATGCAGCCGACGACGCGCGCGAAGGAGCTGGCGGCGCCCATGCGGGAGGCGATCCAGTGCATCGAGCAAAGGATCCTGAGCAAGGGCAAGTTCGAGCCGGCGACCGACGAGCGCGAATTCAGGATCGCGCTGTCGGATACGGCCGAGGCCATGTACATGCCGCGCGCGCTCAACGTGCTGACGCGTGTCGCGCCCCGGGTGCGGCTGCGCTCGGTTTCCATGCCGCAGCCGCAGTTGCTGCGCGCCCTGTCCGAGGGCCAGGTCGACCTGGCCCTGGGTTACTTCCCTGACCTCCAGGCCAGCGAGTTCGTCCGCAGGAAGATCGGCCAGCATGGCTTCGTCTGCATCTGCAGCTCGGCCAACCGGCAGGTCATCCGGGACTTCAGCCTGAAGAAGTATTGCGAGGCCCGCCACGTCCTCGTGGACGCGCCCACCCGCACGCAAGGCCTGCTGGAGGTGTACGTGCAGAAGCGCGGCATCCACCGGAACGTGGCCCTGACCACGCCGCACTTCATGAGCCTGCCGGAGATCATCTCGGCCACCGACCTGATCGCCACCGTTCCGGACGCGATCGCCGATGCCTTTGCCGATCTGCGGCGCCTGACGCGCCTGGAGCTTCCGTTCCGCTCGCCGGTGTTCGAGACGCATCTGCACTGGAGCAAGAGCGTGCACGACGACCCGGCGAACCGGTGGCTGCGCGGCGTGCTGTTCCAGGCGGTCGCCGCCAAGGAGAACTGAGGAGCGCGAGCCGACGTCACCAGCCTTTGCACCGGCGAAGAACGAAGCGGCCCAGCGTTGTGGGTTGTTCCGCTGAGCAGCAAGGAACTCGCGTTCAAGAAGCGCAAGGGTGTCGATGCGCTGCTCGATCTATTTCGGCGCCGTGAAGCGAGCTCGCGAGGGTTCCTGCTGTTGTTGCCTGCGAAACTCCTCGCGTGCGGCCAGCATCGCCGGCCGATGCTTAGTCGCCCATTCATGGATCCCTCGCAGCGGCAAGATCAAGCTGCGCCCGAGCTCGGTCAACTCGTAGTCCACGCGCGGCGGAATCGTTGGATACATCGTGCGGATGACCAACCCGTCCTGCTCCAGGCCCTTCAAGGTCAGTGTGAGCATGCGCTGCGAAATTCCCTCGACCCGGCGGCGGATTTCGCTGTATCGAATCGGTCCTTCCGACAAGGTACCCACCACCATCACGGTCCACTTGTCACCGACGCGGGCAAGTGTCTCGACCACCGTCCTGCAACTTTCGCGGGACTCCGTCACTTCCGCAGCACGAACAGCGATGTTCGTATCGACCATACATGTGCCTCCTTGTGCGAGCGAAGAACCAACCTAACATGATTCAACGAACAATTTGTTCGCACGACGGAGAACCCCTTGACTCAACAGCAACAACCGCGCATCGGCATCGTCATCGGCTCGACCCGCGAAGGCCGCTTCGGCGACAAGCCCGCGCGCTGGATCCATGAGATCGCCAGCCAGCGCACCGACCTCAGCTTCGAACTGATCGACCTGCGCGACTACCCGCTGCCATTTTTCAACGAGCCGATGTCGCCGGCCATTGCGCCGGCGAAGGACGAAGCGGCCCAGCGTTGGGCCGACAAACTCGCGTCGGTCGATGGCCTGATCCTCGTCACGCCCGAGTACAACTACGGCCCAGCCGCGGTGTTGAAGAACGCGCTTGACTATGCCTACAAGGAGTTCAATCACAAGCCGGTCGGTTTTGTGGGCTATGGCGGTGTGGGGGCGGCGCGCGCCGTCCAGCAACTGCGGCTGGTCACCATCGCGCTGCAGATGGTGCCGGTGGCCCGTGCCGTGCACATCTGCATGACGGAGTTCCTCGGTGTTTGGCAGCAGGGCAAGAGTTTTGACGACTACCCGCATTTGGCGCAGGCTGCCAACGGCTTGCTCGACGATATGACGTGGTGGGCGAAGGCGCTGGAGTCGAAACGCGGCCAAGGTTAGCGCGGCTGACGAACGCGAAGATCGACAGTGACTTCAAGGCGGACGAGGCTGACCGGCCGTCGCTGGTCTGAGCGCCCGGGGACGCGGGCCCTTGTCGCCGATCATCCCATTCACAACCCGTAGGGTGGGTTCGCGGCAGCGACCCCACCGGTGCGCAATGGTGGGGTCGCTGCGCGAACCCACCCTACTCCCTCCTTGAGGCAGCCCGCCGCACCGGCGCCTTGCGGTGCCGCGTCCCCTGCTCATACGCATAAGCAATCCGCAGCAGCTTGC
>JAQGMU010000435.1 GCA_028292195.1 Ramlibacter sp.
CGATGTTCTCCGCCACCACCGCATCGGTGGCGCAGCCGTTTTCGAGCGCCACTTCCAGCAGCCGTTCGAACTGGGCCCGGGCATGCGGCTCGGACTCCTGGTCGGAGTTCTCCAGCAGCACGCAGAAAGGCGTGTCCTCGTACAGCGGCACGCGCAGCTGCGGCATGTGCCTGGCCACCAGGCTGAGCGCGAACTGGCCCATCACCTCGAAGCCCGTCAGCCCCGCGCCCACGTGCTTGTGCGCCAGTCCCAGCAGCGTGACGGCCGCGTCCATCGACGGCACCGCGGCCCAGGCGGTCAGCGTGGCGGCCGGCAGCGGGTACAGCTTCAGGGTGGCGGCGGTGATGATGCCCAGCGTGCCTTCGCTGCCGATGAACAGGTCGCGCAGGTCGTAGCCCGTGTTGTCCTTGCGCAGGCCGGTCAGGCCCTCCCAGATCTCGCCCTGCGCCGTCACCACTTCCAGGCCCAGGCACAGCTCGCGCGTGTTGCCGTAGCGCAGCACCTGGGTGCCGCCCGCGTTGGTGCCCAGGTTGCCGCCGATGGTGCAACTGCCCTCGGCCGCCAGGCTCAGGGGAAACAGGTAGCCGGCGTCCTCCGCCGCCTGCTGCAGGTTCTGCAGCACGCAGCCGGCGTCCACCGTCATGGTCATGTTGCCGCCGTCGATGGCGCGGACCCGGTTCAGGCGCGTCATGCTGAAGACGACTTCGCGGCCGGACTCGTCGGGCACCGAGCCGACCACCAGCCCCGTGTTGCCGCCCTGCGGCACGATGGGCGCGCCGGCGGCGGCGCACAGGCGCACCGCAGCCGCCACTTCCGCGGTCGAACCGGGCCGCACCACCGCCAGCGCCTTGCCGCGGCTGCGTTGCCGCCAGTCGCGTTCGTAGGCGCTCAGGTCGCCCTCGGTCAGCACGTTGGCGGCGCCGACGGCGGCACGCAGCTGGTCTATCAGTTCGTTCATGGCTTGACACTCCGCAAGCGCAGCCGCACGTGCAGGACGCAGGCCGCGAACAGGACGAGGGTGAGCAGCGTCTCCAGCACGGCCAGCGGCACGCCTGGCCCGTGCTCGCTGGTGGCGCGCACCACGCCTTCGATGAAATAGGGCCAGACCAGCAGGCTGACCCAGCGATAGGTGTACATGCGCCGGCGCAGCAGGCCGGCCACCGGGATGCACAGCGGCAGCACTTTCAGCGCCCACCAGCTGCCGCCGGGGCGCAGCGGCGCCAGCCACAGCTCCCAGGCCAGGCCCAGGACGATCAGCCCCAGCACACTGGCCACGGCCACCCAGCGTGTTGCTTCGACGGCGGGCGGAACGACGACACTTGTGGGGGACTGCATGGCGAATGGCATCATAGCGGCCGATGAATCCACGCCAGCTGCTTGCCGACCTCGCACGCTTTCCGTGGCTGTCCACGGCGCAGACCCTGCGCGAGCGCTTCCGCGAAGACCGCCTGGGCCTGTCGGCCAGCAGCCTGACCTTCACCACCACCATCGCCCTGGTGCCGTTCTTCACGGTGGCCCTGGCGCTGTTCACCGCCTTCCCCATCTTCGGCAAGCTGCAGGCCAACCTGCAGGGCTGGCTGGTGCAAAGCCTGGTGCCGGACACGATCGCGCGCCAGGTGCTGGGTTACCTGACGCAGTTCGCCGGCAAGGCCAGCCGGCTCGGCTCGGTCGGCTTCGCCGCCCTGGTCATCAGCTCGCTGGCGCTGGTGCTGACCATAGACCGCACCCTGAACGGCATCTGGCGCGTGCGCCGGCCGCGGCCGCTGGCGCAGCGGGTGTTGATCTACTGGGCCGCCCTCACCCTGGGGCCGCTGTTGCTGGGGGTGAGCCTGAGCACGACGTCCTGGGTGATCAGCGCCTCGCGCGGCCTGGTCGGCGGTGGCATGTCGGGCGGGCTGGCGCTGTTGCTGACGCTGGTGGAGTTCCTGCTGCTGGCCGCCGCCATGAGTGCCCTCTACCGCTACGTGCCCAACACGCCGGTGCGCAGGTCGCATGCGATCGCCGGCGGGATGTTCGCTGCCTTCGGCATCGAGGTGGCCAAGCGCGTGCTGGCCTGGTACATCCAGCAGGTGCCGACCTATTCGATGGTGTACGGCGCCTTCGCCACTGTGCCCATCCTGCTGGTGTGGATCTACATCGCCTGGGTCACGGTGCTGCTGGGCGCGGTGGTGGCGGCCTACCTGCCCAGCCTGCTGGCCGGCGCCCGCCGGCGCGGCGGTGGCCACGGCTGGCAGTTCCAGCTGGCGCTGGAGCTGCTGCAGCAGCTGCACAGGGTGCGCGACACGGGGCGGCGCGGGCTCACCGCCACCGAGCTGGCCGCGGCGCTGGAAGTCGACATCCTGCAGCTGGAGCCGGTGCTGGAGACGCTGGTCCAGCTGGACTGGATCGGCCGGCTGAACGAAGTGGACGACGCCGAGGACACGCGCTTCGTGCTGCTGGCCGACACGCAGTCGACCGCGCTGGAGCCGCTGATGCGGCAGCTGCTGCTGCCTTCGTCGGAATCCACTGCCAAGCTGTGGGCCAGCGGGCGGCTCTCTTCCGTCTACCTGCGCGACGTGCTGGAATAGCGGCATGCGCCCGCCACCCGTCACGATCGAGATCTTCGAAGAACTCGCATTGCGGGAGCCGCGCGAGCCCGCCTTCCTGGAAGAGGGCGAGACCCTGGACCGGGGCCGGCTCCATTCCATGCTGCTGCAGTGCGCGCTGCTGCTGCAGCGGCTGGGTGTGCGGCGCGGCGACCGCGTCGCCGTGTCGGGGCCGGGCTTCGGCATCCAGCTGGTCGTGCTGCTGGCCGCGGAAGGCCTGGGCGCCGTGACCGCGTCGTTCCAGGCCGAGGGCGACCCCGACGCCCCCTTCCTGTTCGGGCAGGTCCAGTGGGTGTTCTCGGCGCGGCCGCAGGTGCTGCCGCCTGGGGTGCACTTCCAACTGATCGACGAGGCGTTCGTGGGCCGGCTGGCGCAGCCGCTGGGCGCCGAGCGGCCCACCTGGACCCCCGCCGCCCTGGCCGAGCCGCAACGCATCACGCGCACGTCCGGGTCGTCGGGCCGCAGCAAGTTCATGCTGCTGACGGGCCAGGCGCAGGAACAGTGGGTGGCGACCGGCACCGAGAAGAACACCTACCGCCCGGGCACGCGCCTGCTGGTGCTGGCGCCGCTGGTGATGAACTCCGCTTTCTGCCGCAGCAGCGCCTGCCTGCGCCGCGGCGGCATGGTGCTGGCCGGCGCAAGCGGCGCCCAGCTGCCGCAGCTGCGGCCGAACAACGTGTGGGGCCTGCCGCTGCAGCTGGAAAACCTGCTGCGCGACGTTCCGCCGGACTACGTCGCGCCCGGGCCGGTGCTGGTGGCCACGGTCGGCGGTGTGGTGTCCCCGGCCCTGCGCGCGGCCACGCAGCGGGTGTTCGGCGGCCGGATCAAGAACCGCTATGGGAGCAATGAAGTGGGCGGCATCTGCGAGGACCTCGACGCCGCCGGCGTGGGCGTGCTCGGCCCCGGGGTCGACGTGCGCATCCTGGGGCCGCAGGGCGAGGAACTGCCGGCGGGCCAGGCCGGCGTTATCGCCGTCCGCACGCCGGCCATGGCCGACGGCTACCTCGAGCGGCCGGAAGAAACCGCGGCGGCCTTCCGCGACGGCTGGTTCGTCAGCGGCGACTTCGGCATGCTGGTGGGCCACCGCGAGCTGCGCCTGTTGGGGCGCCACGACGACCTGGTCAACCTGGGCGGCATCAAGCAGCCGGCGGCCGACCTCGAAGCCGACCTGCGCAGGCAACCCGCGATTGCCGATTGCGCAGTGCAGGCCGTGCACCTGGAAGACGGCGCGGTTTCACTGGGCGTGGCACTGGTGCGCGCGCCGGACGCGACGCCCGAAACTGCCACCGCGCAACTCCGCGACGCCCTGGCGTCCTGGGGCGCGATGACCATCCGCCTGGTCTTCGTATCCGCCATTCCGACCACCGCGGCCGGCAAGGTCGACCGCATGGCCTTGCTGCGGCTGCTGCGCGAACAAGCGTCCCGCTAGCCGACATGCGGCCGCCACCGACCACCGCGGAATACGTCGAGATGCTCGCCGCGCGCGAGCCCTTGCGGCTGGCCCTGCGCGAGGACGGCACCGCGGTCACCTACGGCCAGCTGGCGACCATCCTGCAGCAATGCGGGCTGGAGCTGCAGCGGCTGGGGGTGCGGCAGGGCCAGCGGGTGGCGGTCGCCGGGCCCGGCTTCGGCATCCAGCTGGCGCTGCTGCTGGCGTGCGAGGCCATGGGCGTGGCGACGGCCTCGTTCCAGGCGGAAGGGGACGCGGATGCGCAGGCGCTCTTTGGCCGCGTCGACTGGGTGCTGGCGGCGCAGCCGCAGGCGCCGCCGCCCGGCGTGCGCTTTCAGCAGATCGACGCGGCCTTCGCGCAGCGCATCGGTGCGCCGCTGCAAGGCGCCGGTCCGGTGTGGACGCCGGCGGCGCCGGATGCGCCGGCGCGCATCACCCGCACCTCGGGCTCGAGCGGCGCCGCCAAGTTCATGCTGCTGCGGCGGCGGGCGCAGGAGTGGTGGATCCGCACCGCGCTCGACACCTGGCAGTGGGACATGGACAGCTCCACGCGCCTCTTGATGCTGAGCCCGCTGGTGATCAACGCCGGCTTTGCGCGGGTCTGCGGCTGCCTGCGCCGCGGCGCCGCCGTGCTGGTCGGCGACGGCAGTGACATCGAGGCGATGGACCCGACCCACATCATCGGGCTGCCCTTGCAGCTGGAGCGCCTGCTGGCGGAACTGCCGGCGGGCTACGCCGCCTGGCGGCCGGTTTCGGTCGCCACCTTCGGCGGCACGGCATCGCCGGCCTTGCGGGAGCGGGCGCAGGCCCTGTTCGGCGGGCAGATCTACAACCGCTACGGCAGCAACGAAGCCGGCGCGATCTGCGATGCGCTCGATGAAAACGGGACAGGCGTGCTCGGCGCCGGGGTCGATGTCCGCATCCTGGACGCGAACGGGCAGGACGTGCCGGCGGGCCAGGACGGGATCATCGCGCTGCGCACGCCGTCGTTGGTGGAGGGCTACCTCGGGCTGCCCGAGGAAACCGCGGCGGCGTTTCGCGACGGCTGGTTCCTCAGCGGTGACGTCGGCGCGCTGGTGGGACGGCGGCTGCTGCGCCTCGCCGGCCGGCACGACGACCTGATCGCCGTTGCCGGCATCAAGGTGCCGGCGGCGCAGCTGGAAGCGAAGATCGCCGCCCAACCGGCAATTGCGAGTTGCGCCGTGCTCACCATCAATCTCCAGGGTGGGGCGGTCACGCTGGGCGTGGCGCTGGTGCTCGCGCCGGGAGCGACGGTGGACGAGGGGCAGGCGCAGTTGCAGACGGCGTTGCAGCTGGTGTCGACCACGGAGGCGCGGGTGTTGTTCCTGTCGGATCTGCCCCGCCTGCCTGGCGGGAAGGTGGATCGATTGGCGCTGCTGCGGCTGTTCAAGTAGTTCAAGTAGGTTGGGTTCGCGCAGCGACCCCAACGATCTGGCGCCGCAAGCTGGGGTCGCTGCGCGAACCCAGCCTACAGGGC
>JAQGMU010000437.1 GCA_028292195.1 Ramlibacter sp.
GCCAGGCCCTGCATCTGCTTGTCGCTGCGCAGCTTGTCGAAGCCGTCGCGGATGGCCTGCGGCGTCATCGACTGCAGCCACAGGCGGCGCACCGGCTTGCCCAGGCCGCCGCTTGGCTTGGCCGTGCCGGCTTTCTGTGTCCCGCCGCCCGCGTACTGCTCGATCAGGCGGAAGATCAGCTCGCCCTCGCGGCCGGCGTCGCAGGCGTTCACCAGCTCGGTGACGTCCTTGCGCTTGGCCAGCTTGACCACCGCGTTCAGGCGCGCCTTGGTCTTGTCGACCGGCTTCAGGTCGAAGAAGGGCGGGATCACCGGCAGGTGGGCAAAGCTCCACTTGCCGCGCTTGACGTCGAACTGCTCCGGCGCATGGATCTCCACCAGGTGGCCGACGGCGCTGGTGACGACGTACTTCTCGCTCTCGAAGTACTCGTCGTGTTTGTCGAACTTGCCGGCCACGGGGGTCAGCGCCCGGACGATGTCCTGGGCGACGGAAGGCTTTTCGGCGATGACTAATGTTTTGCTCACGGGCCCAAACCGGTCGCCTTGCGGCGCCCTGTCCTTAAGTGTTCTTACAATCGGCGCTTCTCGCGCGTGCGCACACGCGCATGCGCGTACGTGTACGAATCCAAGTTAACAGAAATTTTCCCGATGCCCGTTTCAGCAGTTCCCAAGACCAACCGCAGAATCCAAGTCCGCAAGTCGGGCGTGCATGGCAAAGGGGTGTTCGCCCTGCAGCCCATTCCCGAGGGCGAGAAGCTGATCGAGTACGTCGGCGAAATCATCACCTGGAAGGAAGCTCAGCGGCGCCACCCCTGGAATCCGGAAGACCCGAACCATACCTTCTACTTCCACGTCGACGACGGCCGGGTGATCGACGCCGCCGTCGGCGGCAACACGGCGCGCTGGATCAACCACAGCTGCAACCCGAACTGCGAGGCCGACGAGGAGGAAGGCCGGGTGTTCATCAAGAGCCTGCGCAACATCAAGGCCGGCGAAGAGCTCAACTATGACTACGGGCTGATCATCGACGAGCGGTACACCAAGAAGCTGAAGGCCGAGTATCCCTGCTGGTGCGGCAGCAAGAACTGCCGCGGCACGCTGCTGGCGCCCAAGCGGCGGCGTTGATCGTGATCCGGTGGCCGGCCGAAGCAATCTGGCAGGCGGTCGAGCCGCTGCTGGCGGGCTTTACCGTCGAAGTTCTGCCGGAAATCGACTCGAGCAACTCCGAGCTGATGCGGCGCGCCCGCGTCGGCCGCACCGAACCGGTGCTCCTGGTCGCCGAGCGCCAGACCGCCGGCCGCGGCCGCCTGGGGCGCGGCTGGCAAAGCGCGGCGGGCGATTCCCTGACTTTTTCGCTCGGGCTGCCGCTGGCGGCGGCCGACTGGGCCGGCCTGTCGCTGGCGGTGGGGGTCAGCTGCGCCGAGAGCCTGCACCCGCGCATCCGGCTCAAATGGCCCAACGACCTGTGGCTGGACGACCGCAAGCTGGCCGGCATCCTGATCGAAACGGCCAGTTCCGGTGCCGGCCCGGCCCGGTATGCGGTGATCGGGATCGGGCTGAACGTCGCGCCGCGCCCGGCCGAAGGCCTGTCGACCCCGCCGGCGGCCCTGCGCGAGCTGGACCCCGGGGCGGACGCCGGCAGCGCGCTGCTGCGCATCGCCGAGCCGCTGGTGCGCACCCTGCAGGCCTTCGAACACTACGGTTTCGCGCCCTTCCAGGGCCGCTTCCAGGCCCGCGACGCTCTGCGCGACCGGCCGGTGGCGCTGAGCGACGGCACCACCGGGACGGCCCACGGGGTGACCGACGCGGGCAGCCTGCTGGTGCATACTGCGGCCGGCATGCAAGCCATCAGTAGTTCCGAGGTGAGCGTGCGGCCCGCCACCCCCTGACGTTTCCATGCTGCGCCTGATCGTCCTGCTCCTGCTGCTGGCCAATGGTGGCTACTTCGCCTGGTCGCAAGGCTACCTGCTGCCCTGGGGCGTCGGCCCCTTGCAGCAGGCCGAGCCGCAGCGCTTGGCCCAGCAGATCAAGCCCGAGGCCATCCGGGTGCTCAAGGCCGACGACCTGAAGCGGGCCGAAACGGCCGCTGCCCAAACGCCCCGCCCGCCCGAGTGCCTGGCCACTGCGGCCCTGGACGACAGCGCGGTGACGAGCCTGCGCCCGGTGCTGGACACCTGGCCGGCCGGCAGCTGGAGCTTCGAGCCGCTGGTCGAACCGGCGCGCTGGATCATCTACATGGGCAAGTACGCCGGCGTCGAGCAGGTGGCGCGCAAGCGCGCCGAGCTGCGCCAGCTGGGCATTTCCTTCGAGGCGCCCGCCAACCCCGAGCTGGAGCCGGGCCTGTCGCTAGGCGGCTTCACCAGCGAGGCCGCCGCCAACCAGCAGCTGCAGGCCCTGGCCGACGGCGGCGTGCACACGGCCCGGGTGGTGCAGGAGCGGCCCGAGCAGCGCGGCCAGCGGCTGGTGCTGGCCGCGGTGGACGACAATTTGCGGCCGCGGCTGGACGAACTGAAGGCCCCGCTGAATGCCCGCCCGCTGAAGGCGTGCCGCTGACATCCAGGAGACAAGCCATGACCACCAAGCTCTATTTCTCCCCCGGCGCCTGCTCGTTCGTGCCGCACGCCCTGCTGGAGACCATAGGCGCGCCCTATGAGCCGATCATGGTCAAGCTGCACAAGGGCGAGCAGCAGCAGGAGCCGTTCAAGGCGATCAACCCGCGCGGCCAGGTGCCGGTGCTGGTGGACGGCGACCAGGTCATCACCCAGATCCTGGCCATCGTCACCTACCTCGACGCCAGGTACCCCGAGCAGGGCTTCCTGCCCAAGGAGCCGCTGGCGCGCACCCGGGTGCTGGAGACGCTGGCCTGGATGAACAACACCGTGCACCCGACCTTCACGCACGTGTTCATGCCATTCAAGTTCGCCGGCACGCCGGAGGCGCAGGCCGAACTCAAGAGCTTCAACGCCAAGGCCTACGCTGTACTGCTGGGCGAGATCGAGGCGATGGCGCAGCAGGCGGCCGACCAGGGCCAGCCTTTCCTGGGCGGCGGGCGCTTCGGCCCGCTGGACGCCTACGCGCTGACGCTGCTGCGCTGGGCCGGTTTTGCCAGGATCGACCCGACCGGCTACCGGGCGCTGTGGGCGCACGTGCAGAAGGTGGCGGAACTGCCCGCGGTGAAGCGGGCGATCGAGCGCGAGCGGCTGGAGTTGAACCTTTACAAGGGCTGACTCTCGGCCGCCGCCACGAAGCGCACACTCACGCGCGTCCCCGGCGGCACGTGCCCGGGCCGCGCATCCTCGATCGTGATCTCCGCTTTGTGCTGGTGTGCGATCTCGCGCACGATCGGCAGCCCCAGGCCGGAGCCGTCGACGTTGGTGTCGATGCTGCGGTAGAACGGCTGGAACACCATCTCGCGCTCCGATTCGGGAATGCCGGGGCCGCTGTCCTCCACCTGCAGCAGCAGCACCCGGCCGAACGGGTCGGCCAGCACCCGCGCCGTGATCACGCCGGGCTGCTGCGCGCTGGAGGGCGTGTAGGCCACGGCGTTGTCCAGGAGGTTGCGGATCATCTCCTTGAGCAGCGTCGGGTTGCCTTCCAGCACCACGCCGCGGCTGCCCGGCTGGGCGCCGTCGTAGCCCAGGTCGACGTGCTTGTCCATCGCCCGCGGCACCGTGTCGCGCACCGCGTCCACCGCCAGCGCCGCCAGGTCGCAGCGTTGCAGCACCAGCGCCTTGCCGCTGCTCTCGGCCCGGGCCAGCGCCAGCAGCTGGTTGACGGTGTGGGTCGCGCGCATGCTGGAGCGGCCGATCTGCTTGAGCGACAGCTTGAGCTCCTCGGCGTTGAACTGTTCGCGCTGCGCCAGGTCGGCCTGCATGCGCAGGCCCGCCAGCGGCGTCTTCAGCTGGTGGGCGGCGTCGGCCAGGAAGCGCTTCTGGGTCGCGATCGAATCCTTCAGCCGCCGCAGCAGGTCGTTCACCGACGACACCAGTGGCGCCACCTCCAGCGGCACCACTCTTTCGTCGAGGGGGCTCAGGTCGTCCGGCTTGCGGGCGCGGATGCGCTCCTCCAGCTCCGACAGCGGCTTGATGCCGCGCACCAGCGCCAGCCACACCAGCAGCACCGCCAGCGGCAGGATCGCCAGCTGCGGCAGCATCACGCCCTTGATGATCTCGGTGGCCAGCACCGAGCGCTTCTCGCGCGTCTCGGCCACCTGCACCAGCGCCGGGCCGGCGGAGGACCCGTCCACCTTGACCCAGGTATAGGCCACGCGCACGTCGAGGCCGCGCATCTCGTCGTCGCGCAGCCGCGTTTCGCCCAGCTGTGGCCGCTCTTCCTCCGGCGGCAGCGGGAAGTCGCGCTCGCCGCTCAGGAGCTCGCTGCGCGGACCCAGCACCTGGTAGTAGACGTGGTCGGAGTCGTCGGCGCGCAGGATCTCGCGGGCCGGCTGCGGCAGGTTGAAGGTGGCACGCTGGCTCTGCACCGTGACCAACTGCGCCAGCGCCTGCACGTTGTATTCGAGCGCGCGGTCGAAGGGCCTGCCGGCGATGCTCTGCGCCACCAGCCAGGTCAGCGCCAGGCTGACCGGCCACAGCAGCAGCAGGGGCGTGAGCATCCAGTCGAGGATTTCGCCGAACAGCGAGCGCTGCTCACGCTGGAAAAGCTTCATGCGATGTGTTGCGGGCTGCTCGTAGGCTGGGTTCGCGACAGCGACCCCAGCGCTGGGGTGCGCTGCGCGCAACCCGGCCTGCATGGGATCAAGGGATCTTTTCCAGACAGTAGCCGAGCCCGCGCACGGTGGCAATGCGGATCGGGCCCTTCTCGATCTTCTTGCGCAGGC
>JAQGMU010000680.1 GCA_028292195.1 Ramlibacter sp.
CCGCGCAACCCAACGCAGGTTGCTTCTTCGTCTCGGAATGAAAAACGAAAGGCTAGTCTGCCGTGCAGCAACACATGCTGCCGGCGTCTTTCCTCTGCCGCATCGCCGCCCGCGAGTCTTCCATAACCCATTCGCCGTCTAACCATGCAAATCCAATTCGGGCTTGAGACAGAATACGGCATCACGCGGGAGCAGCCGGAAGGTATTGATGTGGTGGACGAAGCCATCGCCGTTGTGCGCAGCGCTCATGCGCCGGGCGTACGTGATAAATGGGATTACAAACGCGAGGACCCTCACCAGGACGCGCGTGGTTTCCGCGTTAAAGCACTTCAGCAGGACGCGGATGAAGCGAGCTACTTTGGCCAGGACGCGCGGCGCTCACTGAGCTTCACGGAATTGAAAAGCGATCTGGTGCTCCGAAACGGCGCGCGCTTTTACAACGATCACACGCATCCCGAGTACTGTACGCCCGAGTGCACGACTCCGCGGGAATTGCTGCAGCAGGATTGGGCAGGCGATGCGCTGGTGACCGAATGTGCGGTTGCCGCGACGGGCGAATCCGAGAACCCCGTTCGCCTCTATAAGAACAACACCGATTTCCTCGGGCACTCTTATGGCTGCCACGAAAACTACCTGCTGCCGCGAAACCTGCCGTGGCCGAAACTGGCGGAAACCATGCAGGCGTTCCTTGCAACGCGGCAGATTTTTTGCGGCGCCGGGAAATATGGTTGGGAAGCGGAAGATCGTTTCCTGCAATCCGGCTTCCAGATCGCGCAGCGCAGCGACTTCTTCTGCGCGCTGCAGGGAGTTGAGACAATGCGGGACCGTCCCATCATCAACACGCGGGATGAACCCCACGCGGATCCGGCGAAGTACCGGCGGTTCCACGTCATCATCGGCGACGCCAACCTTTCGCCCTTCGCCACGTGCCTGAAAGTGGGAACGACTGCGCTGGTACTGCAGGCGCTGGCGTCTGGCGCACCTACCGAGCAACTGCCGCGGCTGGCTGATCCGGTCGCGGCGTTGACGATCATTTCGCGCGACCCGGAATGGAAATGGCGCGTTTCGCTCGTCGATGGACGCGAGACCACCGCGCTTGAAGTGCAGCGGGCGTACCTGGGTTGGATTAACGAGTACGCCCGCCCGGCCAATGCCGAGTGGGTTGAGGTTGTGAAGGCGTGGGGAGAAGTCCTCGACGATTTGGAGCGCGATCCGCTAAGTACCGCGGATCGGCTGGACTGGTCCGCTAAATATCGGCTGATCGAGCAGTTTCGGGAGAGTGAGAAGCTTGCGGCGGACGATCCATGGTTGCGGAGCCTCGATCTTGCGTACCATCTGCTCGATCGCTCGCAGGGGCTGTACTACGGATTGTTGGACAGCGGCATGTTTCGGCTGCCGTACCCCGCCAAGGAAATCTCGGGGCAGGAATTACAGCCGCCACTCACGACGCGAGCGGCGCTCCGTGGCGGTTGCATCGAAAAGTTTGGAGCGTTCGTGGAATCCGCGCAGTGGGATGCGGTGATCCTCAAGGACGGTCACCGCCGCATTGAACTCGACCTCGATGATGTGTTTTCCGCTGAACGCGTGGCGCTAGGTCGTACGGTACTCACGGCAGCGCATTCACCTGCGGATTTGCTGGTGCTGCCGTTTGCAAAACTCATTTAAAAACGCATTCTCGAATCGTCCCGTTCCGGTGAACGCGAGCAAGGAAACCAAGGAGTGAATCCAATGCCTGACACCATTCAAAAGCCACGTCCAGTCATGCCAGCACCCTCACCAGGAGGCGGCGGCGACGGACCCAAAGCACCGAATATCACGAAGCCGAACACCGAGGAATTGTTGAAGCGGATGCGGAAGGTCGATCCCGATCAGGCGCGCCGTTATCGTCAACGCACCGGCGAATGAACGGCGACTTCCTCGCGCTGCTGCCGAAGAGCCCGTTCGCGGCGGCGCAGGCCAGCGGCCCGCATGCGCCTGGCTTGGAAGCGACCACGGTTTTCGCGTTTCACTGCGCCGCCGGGGTAATTGTGGCGGGAGATCATCGCGCCACCGCAGGCAATATCGTGTTTTCGGATCGCACGGAAAAGATCCTCGAGCTGGACCGGCACTCGCTGCTGGGCATCGCAGGGAGCCCGGCGATTGCGATGGAGATGGCGCGGACGTTGCAGACGTCGTTCGACTTTTATCGGCGAAGCCAGCTCCAGCCGATGAGCCAGCCGGCAAAGATGCGCGCGCTTGCGCGTCTGCTGCACGAAAATCTTCCGGCCACACTGCAAGGTTTCGGTTTGGTTGCGCCGATCTTTGCCGGCGTCGATGGCACTGATGGCAACCGCCCTTCGATTTATTTCTACGACCCACTGGGCGCTCAGTTTGAAGCCGCTGCCTTCGCGGGCTCAGGCTCCGGTGCAGGAAGTATCAAGAGCGTCCTGCATTTTCTGGAGCAATGGGGCGATCCGAAGCCGGCGGACATGTCGCTCGAACGGGCGGTGACGCTAGCCAACCAACTCCTGATGACGGCGGCGGAGTACGATACGGCGACCGGCGGCGTCGATCCGACGCGCGGTGACTTTGCGACGGTGAAATTGCTGACGGCCACGGGTGTGCGGCCGATTCTCGTCGAGGAGCAGTCAGGCGATGGGAAGGAGAA
>JAQGMU010000479.1 GCA_028292195.1 Ramlibacter sp.
ACATCGTCATCGAGGGCATGATCATCGCGGCCTACGCGATGGGTATCACCGTCGGCTACAACTACATCCACGGCGAGATCTTCCAGACCTACGACCGCTTCGAGGAAGCGCTGGAAGAAGCCCGCGCCGCCGGCTACCTGGGCGACAAGATCCTGGGCAGCGCCTTCAATTTCCAGCTGCACGCGATGCACGGTTTCGGCGCCTACATCTGCGGCGAAGAGACGGCGCTGCTGGAATCGCTGGAAGGCAAGAAGGGCCAGACGCGCTTCAAGACGCCGTTCCCGGCCAGCTTCGGCCTGTACGGCAAGCCGACCACCATCAACAACACCGAGACCTTCGCGGCGGTGCCCTGGATCATCCGCAACGGCGGCCAGGCCTTCCTGGACGTCGGCAAGCCGAACAACGGCGGCACCAAGATCTACTCGGTCTCGGGCGACGTCGAGTGGCCGGGCAACTACGAGATTCCACTCGGCACTCCATTTTCCAAGCTGCTGGAAATCGCCGGCGGCGTGCGCGGCGGCCGCAAGCTCAAGGCGGTGATTCCCGGCGGCTCGTCCGCCCCGGTGCTGCCGGCCGACATCATGATGAACTGCACGATGGACTACGACTCCATCGCCAAGGCCGGCTCGATGCTGGGCTCGGGCGCCGTCATCGTGATGGACGAGACCCGCGACATGGTGGAGTCGCTGCTGCGCCTGTCCTACTTCTACATGCACGAGTCCTGCGGTCAGTGCACGCCCTGCCGCGAAGGCACGGGCTGGCTGTGGCGCGTGGTCGACCGCATCCAGAACGGGCACGGCAAGCAGAGCGACCTGGCCCTGCTGAATTCGGTCGCCGACAACATCCAGGGCCGCACCATCTGCGCGCTCGGCGATGCCGCCGCGATGCCGGTGCGGGCCATGATCAAGCATTTCAGGCACGAGTTCGAAGCCAAGATTGCGGCGGTATCGAGCGCCGCTGCCCTCACCCCGACCCTCTCCCAGGGGGAGAGGGCGAGAACGGAAGCGCGGAGCGCTTGAATACATGATTGAAATCGATCTCGACGGCCAGAAGGTCTCGGTCACCGAGGGCAGCATGATCATGCATGCGGCCGACAAGGCGGGCTCGTACATCCCGCACTTCTGCTACCACAAGAAGCTTTCCATCGCGGCCAACTGCCGCATGTGCCTGGTGGACGTGGAGAAGGCGCCTAAGCCGATGCCGGCCTGCGCCACGCCCGTCACCAACGGCATGATCGTGCGCACCCGCAGCGAGAAGGCCATCAAGGCGCAGCAGTCGGTGATGGAGTTCCTGCTGATCAACCACCCGCTGGACTGCCCGATCTGCGACCAGGGCGGCGAATGCCAGCTGCAGGACCTGGCCGTGGGCTATGGCGGCTCCGCTTCCCGCTACGAGGAAGAAAAGCGCGTCGTGCTGCACAAGGACGTCGGCCCGCTGATCTCCATGGAGGAGATGAGCCGCTGCATCCACTGCACCCGCTGCGTGCGCTTCGGCCAGGAAGTGGCCGGCGTGATGGAGCTGGGCATGATCCACCGCGGCGAGCACAGCGAGATCACCACGGTGCTGGGCGACACGGTCGACTCCGAAGTCTCCGGCAACATGATCGACCTGTGCCCGGTCGGCGCGCTCACCAGCAAGCCGTTCCGCTACAGCGCCCGCCCGTGGGAGCTGTCGCGCCGCAAGTCGGTCAGCCCGCATGATTCGACGGGCGCGAATCTGATCGTCCAGGTCAAGAACAACAAGGTGCTGCGCGTGCTGCCGCTGGAGAACGACAGCGTCAACGAATGCTGGCTGGCCGACCGCGACCGCTTCTCCTATGAAGCGCTGAACACCAACGAACGTCTCACCGCGCCCATGCTGAAGCAGGGCGGCGAGTGGAAGACGGTCGACTGGCAGACCGCCCTGGAATACGTGGCCAACGGCCTGAAGCAGGTCAAGGACCAGCACGGCGCGCGCGCCATCGGCGCCCTCGTCAGCCCGCACAGCACGGTGGAAGAACTGTTCCTGGCCGGCCAGTTGGTGCGCGGCTTGGGCAGCCAGAACATCGACTACCGCCTGCGCCATGCCGATTTCGCCGCGGGCGAGGGCGTTCGCTGGCTCGGCACGAGCATCGCCTCGCTGTCCACCCTGCAGCGCGCGCTGGTGATCGGCTCCAACCTGCGCAAGGACCACCCGCTGTTCGCCCTGCGCCTGCGCGGCGCGGTGCGCACCGGCGCCCAGGTGTCGGTGATCCATGACCGCGACGACGACTGGGCGATGGCCCTGGCCAACAAGCGCGTCACGCCGGCCGGGCAATGGCTGCAGGCGCTGGCCGACGTCGCCACCGCGATCGGCGACGAGAAGGGCGCCAAGGCGCCGCTGCAAGGCCAGGCGAGCGATGGTGCCAAGGCATTCGCCAAATCGCTGCTGGCCGGCGAGCGCAAGGCCATCCTGCTGGGCAACGCCGCCGCGCACCACCCGAACGCTTCGTCGCTGCTGGCGCTGGCCAACTGGATCGCAGAGCAGACCGGCGCTTCCGTCGGCTACCTGACCGAAGCCGCCAACACCGTCGGCGCGCAGCTGGTGAACGCGCTGCCGGGGCAGGGCGGCCTGAACGCCGCCCAGATGCTGGCCGGTGGCCTGAAGGCCGCGATCCTGCTGAACACCGAGCCGGAGTTCGACTCCGCCGCCGGCGCCAGGGCCGCCGCCGCACTGGGGCAGGCCGACATGGTCGTCACGCTGAGCCCGTTCAAGGCCAACCTGGAATTCAGCGACGTGCTGCTGCCGATCGCGCCGTTCACCGAGACGCCGGGCACTTTCGTCAACGCCGAAGGCCGCGTGCAGGGCTTCCACGCCGTGGTCAAGCCGCTGGCCGAAACGCGCCCGGCCTGGAAGGTGCTGCGCGTGCTGGGCAACCTGCTGGGCCTGCCCGGCTTCGAGTACGAGTCTTCGCAGGAGGTGCTGGTCGCCGCCCGCGGTGCAGCGGATGCGAACCAGGACATGGTGCAGGGCGCGCTGCTTGGCAACAAGACCAGCGCCGCCGCCTGGATAGGCGACACCTCGGCCAGCCCGGTGACGGCGTCCATCTACCAGCTGGATGGCATCGTGCGCCGCGCGCCTTCGCTGCAGCTGACCGCCGACGCCCGCAACGCTTCGGAGGTGACGGCATGATCGACACGCTCTACGGCTTCGGCAACGGCCTGATCGCCGCGCCCTGGTGGACGCAGGCCGGCTGGCCGGTGCTCTGGACGCTGATCAAGATCGTCGCGGTGGTGCTGCCGCTGATGGGCGCGGTGGCCTACCTGACGCTGTGGGAGCGCAAGGCGATCGGCTTCACGCAGATCCGCCCCGGCCCCAACCGCGTCGGCCCGTTCGGCCTGCTGACGCCGATCGCCGATGCGCTCAAGCTGCTGACCAAGGAAATCATCGTCCCGACGGTGGCCAACAAGGGCCTGTTCCTGCTGGGCCCGATCATGACCATCATGCCGGCGCTGGTCGCCTTGGTCGTGATCCCGTTCGGGCCGGAAACGGCGCTGGCCAACGTCAACGCCGGCCTGCTGTTCCTGATGGC
>JAQGMU010000482.1 GCA_028292195.1 Ramlibacter sp.
GTGCGCCGGGACTTGCGCGGCGATGCACGCCGCCGCTGCCAAGGTGGCGGTGCGCCACCTGTAGAACCGGGATCTTGTGGACATGGGCATGGCGGCGTCAGAAGCGGTGGCGGATGCCGACTTCGTAGCCGGTCGACGTCTGCCCGCTGAGGAACTGGCCGTTCACGAGCATCGACGGGCCGGTGCCCTGGCCGCCCACGGTGAACTGGGTGCCGGCGCTGTTGGAAATGCGCGCGGCGGAGGTGTACAGCGCCGTGCGCTTCGACAGGTCGTACACGTAGCCGACGGCAAACATGTGCGCGTGGCCGTCCCCCAGGCCGCTCACTCCCGTTGCCAGGCCGCTGACGGTCGACCGGCCGTACGAGGCCTTCAGCGTCCCGTTGCCGAGCGGCGCGGTGACACCGATCAAGCCGTTCTTCAGCGAGGTGTTGCCGCCGGAGTGGTCGTAGCTGTACTTCTGGTACAGCCCCATCAGCTTGACGACGCCGAAGTCGTACGAAAGGCCGGCGGTGAGATCAGCCAGGGCGCTGGCTCCGGCGCTGGTCAGCTTCGTCCTGCCGTAGGCGCCGGCCACGTTCCAGTTGCCTGTCTTGTAGCCGAGCCGGCCGGACGCGTAAGTGCCCAGGCCGGTGGTCCCCTCGCCTGGCGCCATCATCACCTGGCCATACAGGCCGCCCAGGTTGCCCGGCAGGAGGTAGCCGACCGCGTTGCTCGATCGCTTGTACGTCGGCGCGCCAGAGCCGAGCGGGGTCCCGTTCACCGCGCCGGCGTACGCGGCGAGCTGGTTCCCGACCTCGATGGGCTGGTTCAGGACGATCAGGTTCGCCTGCGAGCCGACGCCGTTCTGGCCGAAGGGATCGAAGTCGATGCGCGTCAGGTAGTTGGGGATGTTGTCGCGGCCCAGCCGCAGCTCGCCCACGGCATCGCTCATCAGGCTGACGGTGGAGCGCCGGGTGAAGGCCACGCCGGCAAGGTTGCCGGTGTCGGGATACAGGTCGGCCTCCAGCCAGAAGCCGGCGCGCAGCCCGCCGCCCAGGTCCTCGGTGCCACGAAAGCCGAGCCGGCTCGATTCGTTGCCGCTGTCGCCCACGTAGCGCGAAGTGCCGGCGGCGCCGTTCTTGTTGATGCCGACGTTGACGTCGACGACGCCGAAGATCGTCGCCGACGACTGGGCGCCGGCGGCTGCGGAAAGGGCAGTCAGCACGGCGAATGCAGAGAGTTTCTTCATGCGTGTTCCAGGATGGAGGGATTCAAAAAACTTGGCGGCAGCCATGTCACGCCGCCGCGCGTTTGGGCGACGACGCGGGCGCCGTGGGGTCGGGGCGCGCGGGCGGCGCCATGAACTCGGGACCCACGGGGTCGGTGACGTGCTGCGCCAGCAGGGCGTCGATCTGGCGCAGGTCGGCTGCATCGAGCTTCCAGCCCAGGGCCGCGTCCATGCCCTCGAGCTGGTCGGGCCGGCGCGCGCCCCACAATGCAATGGTCGGTCCCTGGTCGAGGATCCAGCGCACGGCCAGCGCCAGCACCGTCTTGCCGTGGCGTTCCTGCGCGAAGCGCTCCAGGGCGTCCACCGCGGCCAGGTACTGCTGGAAGCGCGGTTGCCGGAACTTGGGATCGAACTTGCGCAGGTCGTCGCCGCTGAAGGCGGTATCGGCATGCATGCGGCCGGAGAGCAGGCCGCGGCACAGGGCGCCGTAGGCCAGCACCGTCATGTCGTTGCGCCGCGCGTACGGCAGCACGTCGTGCTCGATGGCGCGCTCGAACAGGTTGTACGGGGACTGCACCGTTGCGAGCGGCGCGAAGTGGCGAAAGCCGTCCATCTCCGCCGGCGCGTAGTTGCTGACGCCGATGGCGAGGATCTTGCCGTCGCGCCACAGCTTCTCCAGCGCCAGCGCCGTCTCCTCGTGCCTGACGCGCGGGTCGGGCCAGTGCACCTGGTAGAGGTCGATGCGGTCGGTTTGCAGGCGGCGCAGGGAGTCCTCGACCTCGGCGCGGATGCGGGCCCCGGTCGCGTTCCGGCGCACCTTGCCGCCGGGCCACTCCAGGGCGACCTTGGTCGCGATCACGGCCTTGTCGCGGATGCCCAGCAAGGCCTTGCCGACGACTTCTTCCGAATGGCCGAAGCCGTAGACGGGTGCGGTGTCGATCAGGTTGATGCCCGATTCGATGGCCTTGCGGATGGTCGCGACGGAACTCGCGTCATCCGCGCCGCCCCACATCGCGCCGCCGATCGCCCAGGTCCCCAGGCCGATGCGGGACACGGGCGTGGCGATGCCCTCGATTCGCACTGTCTCCATGCTCATGGTCAAACCCCTATAAGTTCGGGAGAGCCCATGGTCCGGGAGCGCGGCCACCACACCGTTACAACGACATTTCATTCGTCGTGCCGCGGGGCGTGACAGGCTTGACGCGGTGGCTGCCCGACGCAATACGGGCGCCATCGAACGGCGCCAGGATGGCTCCCTCGAAACCTGGAGCCTCATCATGCAAATCGGATTCATTGGCCTGGGCGCGATGGGCGCGCCGATCGCAGGCAACCTGCTCGCGTCCGGCCACCAGCTGCGCGTCTACAACCGGAACCCGGAGCGGGCCGAGCCGCTGCGCGCCGCCGGCGCCACCGTTGCGGCCAGCCCCGCGGGCGCCGCGCACTCGGCCGACGTCGTCTTCACCATGGTGGCCGACGATGCCGCGCTGGAGGCGGTGACCTTCGGCGAGATGGGCATCGTCGCCGGCGCGCAGCCGGGCGCCGTGCACATCTCCATGAGCACCATCGGCGTGGCCACCGCGCAGAAGCTCGCCGCGCAGCATCGCGCCGCCGGCCTGGGATTCGTGTCGGCGACGGTGTTCGGCCGGCCGGACTCGGCCGCCCAGCGCAAGCTCTTCGTCATGGCCGCGGGCGCGGAGGACGACCTGAAGATCGCGGCGCCGCTGCTCCAACAGGTGGGACAGTCGCTCGGCATCGTCGGCCCCGACCCGTCGCAGGCGAACCTGCTCAAGCTGGTCGGCAATTTCATGCTGACCGTGCTGGTCGAAACGCTGGGCGAGGCTTGCGCGGTGGCGGGCAAGGCGGACATCGACCCCTCGCACCTGGTCGAGCTGCTGACCGGCACGGTATTCAACGCGCCGCCGTACCGGATCTACGGTCCCGCAATCGCGGCGCAGCGCTTCCAGCCGCCCGGCTTCGCCCTGCCGCTCGGCCAGAAGGACAACCGGCTGATGCTCGCGGCCGCCGAGACGCTGGGCGTCCCGATGCCGCTCGCGAGCCTGGTCCATGACCGCTTCCTCGCCGTGCGCACGCGCGGCTTCGGTCCGGGGCACGACCTGGCCGCGCTGGCCTACGAGGCGCTGGCCCAGGCGGGAGTGGCCAAGCCGGTTTGATCCGGCGGCCCGCTCAGTGCAGCGACTTGCGGTTGCCGGGCACGGCCTATCGCGGCCGCGCCGTCACTGCCTGCCGCCCGATGAATTCCAGCAGCAGCCGTGTGAACTGCTCGGGCTTCTCGATGTTGGACAGATGCGCTGCATCGTCGATCACGTGCAGCGTGGAGCCGCCGATCTCGCGGTGCAGCACCTGCGAAGCGGCCACGGGGCACCCCGGATCATCGCGGCCCACCAGGACCTGGGTCGGCACCCGGATGTCCTTGAGGATGTGCGCCTGCGACATGTCGCGCACCGCGCTGGCGCAGGCGATGTAGCCTTCCAGCGGGGTCTGCAGGATCATCCGGCGCACCCACGCGATGGCTTCGGGCTCACGCTCGATGAAGGCCGGGACGAACCAGCGCCGGATGGTGCTTTCCACCAGGCCCGCTATGCCCTCGGCGCGCGCGGTCTCGAGTCGCGCTTCCCACATGGAGCGCGGCGGCATCTCGCTGGCGGTGTCGCACAGGGAAAGCGACAGCACCATGCGCGGATGGCGCACGGCGAGTTGCGGTCCGATCATCCCGCCCATCGACAGGCCGACGAAGTGCACTGCGCCCAGGCCGGTCGCCTCGATGAGAGCCGCCGCGTCGTCGGCGAGCAGCTCGATCGAATAGGGCCCCGGGGTCACCTCCGAGGCCCCATGCCCGCGGGTGTCGTAGCGCAGCACCCGGAAGCGCTGTAGCAGCGCATCCATCTGCGGGTCCCACATGACGTGCGTCGACATGAGGCTGTTGGACAGCATCACGGGTGGCGCACCGTCCGGCCCATCGATCCGGTAGGCGAGTTGGGCTCCGTTGGCCAAAACAGTTCTCAAGGTTGATCCTCCAGGTTTGGATGGTGCCAGTCTACGAGCCGGAGGTCGCAACCGTCTTCCCACGGCCGGCACCCAGCCCCAACAACAAGGTCGCGAGGCCGACGGCAACGAAGAAGACGGCAACCGTCTCCCAGGAGCCGGCCCAGTCGTGGATCATCCCCACCGCGAACGGGCCGACCAGGGCGCTGACCACGTAGCCGATGCTTTGGGCCATGCTCGATAGCTGCGTTGCGACCTGCGGGTTCCCTGCGCGCAGGACGATCAGCAGCAAGGCCAGCCCGAATGCGCCTCCCTGGCCCAGTCCCAGGACGACCGAGAACAGCGTCAGGAACCCCACCGGCCCGAAGATGATGCCGAGCAAGCCGGTCCCGGTCAGCAGGACCAGGACGACCGCAACCAGCCTCTGGTCCCGCAGGCGGCCCGCGATCATGGGAATCGTCAAGCCCGTCGCCATCTGCGCGATGTACGACAGGGAAATGACGGCGCCGGCCTGCGTTGCACTCAGTCCCCGCGCCTCGAGCATGCTGGGTCCCCAGCTGAAGACGGCATAGGCCAGTGAACCCACGAGCGCCAGGAAGCCCGTGACCTGCCAGGCGATGGGGTCGCGCATCAGTCCGGCGATTCTTGCGGGCGCACGCTTGCCGGCCGCCGTCGCCCGGTGATGGAAGAGGCGGGGGACCAGCACCACGGCGGCGATCACCGCTGAAAAGGCCCAATGCAGCAAGGCAAGCTGCCAGCTGCCGTCCGAGATGCGCCGCAAGGGCGCCGCCGTGGCCGTCGAAAGTGCCGCGCCCAGGCTGATCAGCATCGTGTAGAGCCCCATCATCAATCCGATGTGCCGCGGGAAATCGCGCTTGACGATCACGGGACTGAGCACGCCCAGCAAGCTCATCGCCGCGCCGATCAACAGCGTTCCGGCAAAGAGCGGTGCCAGGCCGCCATTGCGGATCACGATTCCCAGCGCCAGCGCGAGCAGCGACGCCAGGATCACGGCGTCGGTACCGTAACGCCGCGCCAGCATCGGCGCGAACGGCCCGAAGAGCCCGAGGCAGATGACGGGGACGGTCGTCAGCAGGCTGACACCGAGGCCGGACAGCGCCAGGTCGTGGCGGATCAGGGACAGGAACGGAGCCACGCTGGTCAAGGCCGGGCGCAGGTTGAAGGCCACCAGCAACACTGCTGCAACCGCCCAGGCCGGATGGTGGATGAGGCGGGAGAACCAGTCGGGATTGCCGTGGCGCACTCCATCGTGCTGGGGCCGCGGGTGAGGCGTCGAAGGGTGGTGGGGGGATTTGTGCATGGGTGCTGAAAGTTCTGTGCGCGTACGCTATCCTCGCCCGCGCCATCCGTAAAACGAATTCCGGACATCAGAGAAATTCCCGAAACAGATCGAGCGCGACACGCGATGGAACTCCGCCAACTCTCCTTGTTCGTCGCCGCCGCGGAAGAACAGCACTTCACCCTCGCAGCCAAACGGGAAAACATCGTCCAGTCCGGGCTTTCGGTGGCGATCCGCGCGCTGGAGGATGAACTGGGCACCTTGCTGTTCATCCGCAACAAGCGGCAGGTCCAGCTCAGCGAAGCGGGCCGGATCTTCCTGCCGGAGGCCAAGCGGATCCTCGAAGCCGTGAAGACGGCGCGGGCAGCCGTCTCGGACAACAGGCACGCCATCGCAGGACGGCTTGCCATCGGGATGGTGCCAAGCGCCTTGTCGTTCCTGGACTTGCCGGCCCTCCTGCAGTCTTTCAAGGCCAGGCATCCCGGCGTCGACCTCACGCTGCGGGAAACCTATCCGCAGGTCCTTGCCGAATCCTTGAAGAAGGGGCTTCTCGACCTTGCCCTCATGCCCTTGCACGGCGTACCGATGCAGGGCCTGGAGGTGGTCGAACTGTATTCGACGGAGATGGTGCTGGCCGTCCCGGAAGATCACCCGATGGCTTCCAGGCCCTCCATTTCCGTGGCCGAACTCGCCCACGAATCGTTCGTCGAGTTCTCCCCGAGATGGGGGACGCGCGGCCTGGTCGACCACATCTTGCGCAAGGAGGGCATGGCAAGGAACATCATTTGCGAAGTCGAGAACTTCGACCTTCTCAGCCGGCTCGTCATGCGCGGGTTTGGAGTAGCGATCTTGCCGAGGAAGCTGCTCCTGCCATTGCCGCTGCGGGCGCTCACCTTGACGCCGGGACTCCATGGTGGCCCGATTCCGGACTGGAAGCTCGGCGTCGTTCGCGCAAGGAATGATCATCCGCTGCCGCTGAATGCCGCGTCCGACGTGTTCCAGGCGATGCTCGAGACGGAGAGCCGGGGCAGGCTACCTCCCGAACAGCCTGGCGAGCGCCCTGGCGATGTCGCGCGAGACCAGCGGCTTGGAAAGCAACTCGTTGACGTTGGCCTGGCGCGCGAGCGCGGCGATGTTCGGTCCGACGTAGCCGCTCATGAGAATGATGGGGATGTCGGGGCGGATCCGGCGGATCTGCAGGGCGAACTGCGAGCCTGACAGCAGCGGCATCGTTTCGTCCGAGAGCACCGCGTCGAAGCGCTGCGGCTCCGCCGCGAAAGCGGCCAGCGCCTCCACGCTGGAGCTGTAGCCCGCCGCCTCGTAGCCGAGCGCGGCGAGCATCTCTTCGCCCAGGTGCACCAGCGACACTTCGTCGTCGACCAGCAGGATGCGCTGCCCGTCTCCCCGGGGAATGATCGCCTGCGCCTGCGCCACCGCGGCGACACGGCCCGACCACGGCAGCCAGACGGTGAAGGTCGCGCCCGCCCCGGGCACGCTCGCGACATCGATGCCGCCGCCGAGATCGGTGACGATGCCATGCACCAGCGACAGGCCAAGCCCCGTGCCCACGCCCACCCTCTTGGTCGTGAAGAAGGGGTCGAAGATGCGGTCCACCGCCTCGGGCTCGATGCCCGGGCCGTGGTCGCGCACCCTGATGCACACATAGTCGCCCGCCGGCAACTCCCCCGTGGTCAGCGCCAGGGCCGTCTCGCTGCGCCGCAGGGTCAGCGACACCTCGAGCGCGCCGCCGTCCTGCATCGCCTGCATGGCGTTGGTGCAGAGGTTCATCACCACCTGGTGGATCTGCGTGGCGTCCCCGATGACGGCGGTGTCGCCGGCCTCCAGCGTGCGGGTCAGCGTGATGCCGGACGGCAGGGACGGCAGCAGCAGCTCGAGCGCCTCCGCCACCACCGACTGCACGTGCACCGGCACGCGCTCGCCCATGCCCGAGCGGCTGAAGGCGAGGATCCTCTCGACCAGCGCCTTGGCGCGCTGGCCCGCGTTCATGACGCTGTCGAGGTAGCGGGCCTGCGCGCTGCCGGACGCCACCTCCGAGCGGGCCAGCTCGCCGTAACCGAGGATGGAACCCAGGATGTTGTTGAAGTCGTGGGCGATGCCGCCCGCGAGCGTGCCGATCGCTTCCATCTTCTGCGCCTGGCGCAGCTGCGCCTCCAGCCGCTGGCGTTCACGCTCCGAGTGCTTGCGCTCGTCGATGTTCTCGATCGAGCCGGCCATTCGCAGCGGCCGGCCGCGCTCGTCGCGGATCGCCACGCCGCGCTGGCGATACCACCCCCACTCGGGCTCTCGCGCGCCTGCGGCGGAGCCGCCGTTGCGCAGGGAC
>JAQGMU010000546.1 GCA_028292195.1 Ramlibacter sp.
CTTGGCCTTGACGAAGGCGGTGTTGATCTGCGCGGTGGGCGTGGTGAAGAGAACCGTGTAGCCATCGGGCCTGGACTTGGCGACGAAGTCGGTGGCGATGATGCCGCTGGCGCCGGTGCGGTTCTCCGCGATCACCGGCTGCTTCCATTTCTGCGCCAGGCGGTCGCCCACGGTGCGCATGGCGACGTCGATGTTGCCGCCGGGCGAAGACCAGGTGACGAAGCTGACCGGGCGCTCGGGCCAGTTGTCCTGGGCCAGCGCGGGCAGGGCGCTCAGGGCCAGGAAGGAAAGGCTGCCCAGCGCCAGGCAGCGCCGCACGAGTGAGGCCATTGTCAGTCTCCGGTTCTTGTACTGCGGGATGTCGCCGCGTTATAACAGTTGCCTCCCCATCATGCACAGACGCCCGTGAAGATCACCGACCTCCGCCACGAAACGCTGAGCGTGCCCACAGGCACGGCGGTCAGCGCGTCCATCGGCAGCTTCGACGCGGTGAGCTATCTGGTCATCACGTTGCACACCGACGATGGGCTTGCGGGCAGCAGCCACATCCAGGTGCCGGGGCGCTTCGGCCTGGCCGCGCTGCGGGCCTTGCTGGAGGACTTTCGTGGCCTCGTCATCGGCCGCGATGCGCGCGACACGGCGGGCTTCGCGCAGCTGGCGTGGCAGCGCGCCTTCTGGCTCGGGCAGTCTGGCCTCTGGGCCTTTGTCAGCTCCGCGCTCGACGTGGCGATGTGGGACCTGGCCGGCCAGGCCGCGGGCCAGCCCCTGTACCGCCTCTGGGGCGGGCAGCGCGATGCGGTGGGCGTCTACGGCAGCGGCCGCATGTGGCTGGCGTAGCCGCTGGACGCCATCGTGGCGGAAGCGCGCGACTACGTGGCGCAGGGCTTCCGCGCGATCAAGATGCGCGTGGCCAGCCCCGAGCTGGAGCGCGACGTGCAGCGCGTGGCGGCCGTGCGCGAGGCCATCGGCCCCGGCGTGCAGCTGATGGTCGACTGCAACCAGGGCCTGGACCTGGAACGCGCCACGCAGCTGGCGGCGGCGCTGCGCCCCTACGGCATCGCCTGGCTCGAGGAGCCGCTGCCTTTCCACGACGTGGCGGGCCACGCGGCGCTGCGACTGCGCACCGACATCCCCATCGCCACCGGTGAGAACCTGTACCTGCCGCAGGAGTTCGAGGCCTTCCTCGCACAGCATGCGGTGGACGTGCTGATGCCGGACCTGCAGCGCTGCGGCGGCTACACGGGCATGAACCGCATCGCGCAGGCTTGCGCGCGGGCCGGGGTGCGGCTGTCACCGCACGCCTACGCCTGGCATTCGACGCACACGGTCGCCGCGTTTGCCGACGACGGCCTGGTGGAGTTCATGCCGCGCGGCGACCTGATGTTCGGCCGCGCCACGGTGCTGCGCGATGGCTTGGTGCCGCTGCCGCAGGAGCCGGGCACCGGCCTGCGCTACGACCCGCAATGGCTGCGGCAGTACCAGGAGGGCTGAGCGTGTTCCAGGTGCTGAATCCGCGCGGCGAGCCCCATCCTGTGGAATTGCGGCCGCTCGCCGCCCGTCCTGCCACGCTGCAGGGCCTGCGCATCGCGCTGGTGAACTCCTGGCCCGGCGCCGACTCCGGTTTCGCTCCGCTGTTCGATGCCTTGCGCGCGCGCATCGCAAGCCGCTTCCCCGCCGCCCGCGTCGAGGTGCTCGACAAACCCAGCGCCTATTCCATCGACGATGCCGCGTTCTGGGACCGCATCGTGGCCAGCTGCGATGTCTTCGTCTATGCCGCGGCGCCGTCGGCGTCGACCACGCACTACGCCGTCCACTACACGGCGAAGCTGGAGGCGCGCGGACGCCCCGGCGCGGTCGCGGTGTACGACACGCTGCGGCAGGACACGCGCAACAGCGTCGAGGGCTGCGGCAGCGAAGTTCGATGGACGGCGGCGCCTTACCCGCTGGCGGAGGTGGCGCTGGATGCGCTTGTCATGCTGGCCGACCGCCTGCTGGAGCAGCTCACCGCGCCGCTGGGCGCGCACGAACAGCGCACGGGAACGCGGCCGCCGCCGACGCAGCCGCGCATCGCCTTCAAAGGCGATTACGACGAAGTGCAGGAGTTCTTCCACGCGCGCCGCTGGAGCGACGGCCTGCCCGTCACGCCGCCGACACCGGAAGCGGTGGAACGCATGCTGCAAGGCACCTGCGCCGCACCCGACACCGTCGTCACCGAAGTCATGGGCCCGCAGAACTGGCGCGTGACGGTGGAGAAGGTCGCCATCGTGGCCGTAATGGCCGGCTGCACTCCCGCCTGCCTGCCCGTGGTGCTGGGGGCAGTGCAGGCCTACAGCCAGGGCGCCAACGGGCTGCCGAGTGCCTACTCCACGCCGGCGCGCGCCACCAATTCCTTCGCCTTCATGCAGGTGGTGAACGGGCCGATCCGGCATGCCGCGGGCATGAACGCCGGCCTGAACGCGCTGGGCCCGGGCAACCGCGCCAATGCCAGCATCGGGCGCGCGCTGCGGCTGGCGCTGATCCACCTCGGTGGCTGGGACGTGGGCACCAATGCGCTGCCCGTGCAGGGCAACCCGGCGGCCTATACGCTGGCCTTCGCCGAGAACGAAGAGGCCTCGCCCTGGCCCAGCCTGGCGCAGCGGCGCGGTTTCGCTGCAAGCGATAGCGTGCTGACGTTGATGGTGGGCGGCTGGAGCCATGTCGGCAACTACATCGCCGCAGGCCTGGAACGGCTGGCCCGCGACGTGACGACGCTGGAGTACCCCAGCGGGCTCGCGCTGCTGCTCTCGCCGGAGCGCGCCAAGCTGCTGGCCGCGCAGGGCCTCGATGCCGCGGGCGTCGAGGACTTCGTCTGGCAGCGCGCGGTGCTGCCGGCGCGCGAGGTGCGCGACGGCATCTACTGGAGCACGCTGATCGCGCCCAACCTGCGCGGCGATCCGGCGCGCAGGTTGTGGGATGTCGCGCTGCTGGATGCGCCCGATGAGGCGCTGGTGCCGGTGTATCCGCGCGGGCAACTCACCACCGTGGTGGTGGGCGGGGACGTCAGTCCGATGATGCAGGCCTGGAAGATGCAGTATCCGGTTTCCGTATCGCTGGAGCCGTGGTTGCCGCGCCCTCACCCCAACCCTCTCCCGAAGGGAGAGGGAGCAAGAACGGACACTCAGTGAGTCGGGTTTTGCAGCAGGCGCTGCACCAGCGGATGCTGGATCTTGCGTTCCGCGGAGATCAGGTGGAAGTGCTCCACCACCTCGGGCGTTTCGCCTAGCAGCCGCAGGCCCGGGTCTTTCATCAGCTCCTCGTTCGACCAGCGCGAGGAGGGGAAGGCGCCCATTCCACTGCGGCCGAAGGCCGCCAGCAAGGCACTGTCTTCGAACTCGCCCGCAATCTTCGGCCGGATGCCCTGCCGTTCGAACCACTGGTCCAGCCGCGGGCGCACGGCTGCATGGCCGGTTGGCAGCAACACCGGCAGTTCGGCCAGGCAGGCCGGGAAGGGCTGCCTGCATTTCCTCGCCAGCGGAGTCGGCGCGAACCAGGCCATGGGCGCATCGCCCAGCGCATGGCTGTACAGGCGCAGGTTGGGGTTGGGCGGCGCCGCCCGGTCCGAGAGCACGGCATCCAGCTTGTGCAGCGCCAGGTCGGCCAGCAGCCGGTCGAATTCGTCTTCATGGCATAGCAGGCGCACCTGCTGGTCCTCCAGCGCCGGCTGCAGCAGGTGGCGCACCACCAGCTTGGGCATGCTGTCCGAGATGCCGACCGCGAGCCGCAAGCCCTGGCCGGTGGCTGCGTCGTGCACCGCGGCCGGCAGCTGCTCGCCCAGCTGGAAGATCTGGTCGGCAAGGACCATCGCCGCCACGCCGCCCTCGGTCAGCGCGATGCCGCGGCCGGCCGGCTTGAAGAGCGCGTGCCCCAGCGATTGTTCGAGCGCGCGCACCTGCGCACTCACGGTCTGCACCGCCATGTCCAGCCGCGTGGCGGCACGGGTCATGCCGCCTTCCTTGGCGACCACCCAGAAGTAATAGAGGTGACGGTAGTTGAGGGCTGCGCTCATTGGGGCGAGTGTGCATCGAGACGGAAACAGCACTGCGCTCAACACACCACAGCCCACCACCGTCGGCGGCCTGCCCAGGAAGGCGGCGGGCGGTTCCGCCACATGCAGGACCGGCCGGGGAGCGGCCCCGGCGGTCATCGGCTTAGGCAAATCCCTGATCCCCCTTAGCGGATTCGACACTGGCCAATTTGTTCGCTGCTGGGGACACTACTCACATCTTGTGACACCTCAGGGCACCATGTTCAACCTCACCCGCCTCCTCT
>JAQGMU010000501.1 GCA_028292195.1 Ramlibacter sp.
GCCGCTCCATCAGCGACTTGGTGCACGACAGGCGCATCTGCTCGATGTGCTCGTTGATCGACGAGTCCTTTTCGATGAACAGGTCGCGCTGCGGCACGTAGGCTTCGGGCTGGTAGTAGTCGTAGTAGCTCACGAAGTACTCCACGGCGTTCCTGGGAAAGAACTCGCGGAACTCGCTGTACAACTGCGCCGCCAGCGTCTTGTTGGGAGCGAACACGATGGCCGGGCGCCCGAGCCGGGCGATCACGTTGGCCATGGTGAAGGTCTTGCCGGAGCCCGTCACCCCCAGCAGGGTCTGGTAGACCTCGCCATCCAGCACGCCTTCGACCAGCTTGTCGATCGCCTGGGGCTGGTCGCCGGCCGGCGGATAGGGCATGAACAGTTCGAACGGCGAGCCGGGAAAGCTGATGAATTCGCCCGGTTTCTGTTCCTGCTGGGCTTCGTCAGCCTGGGGTATTGCGCTCATTCCGGAAGTCCCTGATACGACACATTAAAATTATGGGAAGCCGGCCAGCGTACAACAGGCCGGCCCCGTTTGCCACCCGATCCCCGAGGAACCCCATGTCTCTCTTCTCCGCCGTCGAAATGGCGCCCCGCGACCCCATCCTGGGGCTGACCGAGCAGTACAACGCCGATCCCAACCCGAAGAAGGTCAACCTGGGTGTCGGCGTCTACTACGACGACAACGGCAAGCTGCCCCTGCTGGAGTGCGTGCAGAAGGCGGAAGAAAAGATGATGGCGGCCCATGCGGCCCGCGGCTACCTGCCGATCGACGGCATCGCGGCCTATGACACGGCGGTCAAGAGCCTGGTATTTGGGGCCGAAAGCGAGCTGGTCAAGAGCGGCCGCGTGGCGACCGTGCAGGGCATCGGCGGCACCGGTGCGCTGCGGGTCGGCGCGGACTTCCTGAAGAAGCTCAACCCCGGTGCCAAGGTCCTGATCAGCGACCCGAGCTGGGAAAACCACCGCGCCCTGTTCACCCAGGCCGGCTTCCCGGTCGAGACCTATCCCTACTACGACGCCGGCAAGCGCGGCATCAACTTCGACGGCATGCTGACCGCGCTGAACACCGCGCCCGCCGGCACCGTGGTCGTGCTCCACGCCTGCTGCCACAACCCCACCGGCTACGACCTGACGCCGCAGCAGTGGGACCAGGTCGTGGCCGCCGTCAAGGCGCGCAAGCTGGTGCCCTTCCTCGACATGGCCTACCAGGGCTTCGGCCAGGGGATCGCCGAGGACGGCATGACGGTGCAGAAGTTCATCGCGTCCGGCGAGGACTTCTTCGTCTCCACCTCCTTCTCCAAGAGCCTGAGCCTCTACGGCGAGCGCGTCGGCGCCCTGTCGGTGCTGTGCCAGAACAAGGAGGAAGCCGGCCGTGTCCTGTCGCAGCTGAAGATCGTGATCCGCACCAACTACAGCAGCCCGCAGATCCACGGCGCCCAGGTGGCCGCCACCGTGCTGAACACGCCGGAACTGCGCACGCTGTGGGAGCAGGAGCTGGCCGGCATGCGGGTGCGCATCAAGCAGATGCGCGGCGCGCTGGTGGAAAGGCTCAAGGCCGCCGGCGTGAAGCAGGACATGGGGTTCATCACCCAGCAGGTCGGGATGTTCAGCTATTCGGGGCTGAGCAAGGAGCATATGGTGCGGCTGCGCGACGAGTTCGGCGTGTACGGGCTCGACAGCGGGCGCATTTGCGTCGCGGCGCTGAATACGAAGAACATCGACTACGTGGCTGCTTCGATCGCGAAGGTGGTTGCCTGACGCGCGCGTAGAAAGTCACAAGAACAGGCGACCTCGCGTCGCTTTTTTGCAAAGGGCCCCTCCTACAATCAGCCCAACAGTAAGAGGGAGTCTCAATGCGTCTCAGTCACAGGCCGTTGCGCGCGGCTGCGCTGATCCTGTTTTGTTCATTGCTGGCGTCTTGCGGCGGCGGCGGAGGGGGAGGTGGTGACAGCGGCGCCGGCGCGGCCGGCAGCGCCCCGCCGGGGAATACCGGTTTCGATGCGTTGAGCATCTCCCTGATGTCGCCGACAAAGGTCCAGGCCGAATACCCCGAGACGGCCTATGCGCCCGGCTTTTCCATCTTCATCCGCGCCAACGGGGACTACCTGCAGCTTGTTGGCAAGACGATCTACGCCATCGTGGAAGATCCGGACTCGCTGGTGAACGGCGTCACGAACGTCTCGGTCGACCAGCACCCACCAGCCGACGGCACGGGGCCGCAGGCGATCATCAGCCTGGCGTCACGGCAGATGAACACTCCCGGGCGCTTCCAGGGCGAGTTCAAGGTCCATGCCTGCCTCGACAAGGACTGCAGAACCGAACTGGCAGGCTCGCCGCTGCACATCCCGTACGACGTCACTGTGCGGGCAGGGATGCAGTTGCAGCACGAGGCACTCGCCGTGACGGTGCCGTTCGGTTCGGTGCCGCCGGAGCAGACCGTGGACGTTGGCCTGCCTTCTTACCTGAGCAGCTGGAACGCACTCGCGGCCACACGTACGATCCCTTCCACCCATCCACCCTCAAGGTGAGCAAGGCCGACGTCGATGCCGTGACAGGGCGCGTGACGATCGGGCTGGCGCCAGCCGCGCCGGGCACGTACACGGAGCTCGTGAACGTCTTCACCAACGCCGCGACTCCTGACCGCCTGACCTACAACTACCGCAAGACCGTCACGGTCACCTACACGGTCACGCCCTACCCGGCGCTGGACGCCTTCTTCTGGCCCGCAACCGGCAACTTCGTGCGCGCCCAGGCCGACACTCGGAATCTGGGGGAGAGCGATCCGATGGTGGTCACCAATACCGGCGTCAGCTACCAATGGCGGCCGGTGGAATACCTTTCGCACCCGAGCGCCGCGAACGGCCATCCGCTGGCCGACGCTTGGTGGATCAACTCGGGCGGCATCACGACCTGCACCGTTTTCAACGATCCCCGAACCTGCCTGCCGCCAGGAACCTACACCGCCCGGCACCGTTACTCCATCACCAAGGATGGCAACACGTACGATGTGTACTGGCCGATGTCGCTCCAGATCAACCCCTGAAGGGCCGCGGCTCAGCCCCAGACCACCGACCGCATCGCCATCGACGCCGACTGGTAGCGGTCGTTGAAGAAGCGCACTTTCTCGCCCGGCTCCGCCGCGCCGGCGGCCATCAATAGCGGCAGGTAGTGGTCGTAGGTCGGATGGGCCATCTCTGCCAGCGCGCCCAGTTTATGGAACTCGGCCAGCTGCTTCAGGTCATGTCCGCCTTGTCATTGACTGTCTCCTGCGAGACATCAGGGCCGGCAAAGTTCCTGGCCCATCCGTAGTTTCCTCTCAGCGCGTCTCGGTGGCGACTGGTATATTGCACTGCAACAACACTCACGGCCACGAATGCTCTACCAGATCTATGAGGCGCAGCGCTCCCTGATGGAGCCGTTTGCCGATTTCGCGCAAGCGGCTTCCAAGCTTTACAGCAATCCGCTCTCGCCCTTCGGCCAACATCCCCTCGCCCAGCGGATGTCCGCGGGTTACGACCTGATGTACCGCCTCGGCAAGGATTACGAGAAGCCTTCGTTCGACATCAAGACCGTCGACGTCGACGGCACCGACGTCGTGATCTACGAGGCCGTGGAGATCGACAAGCCGTTCTGCGAGCTGCGCCGCTTCAAGCGCTTCACCGACGATTCGGCCACGCTGGACAAGCTGAAGGCGCAGCCGACGGTGCTGGTCGTCGCGCCGCTTTCCGGCCACTACGCCACCCTGTTGCGCGACACCGTGCGCTCCCTGCTGCGCGACCACAAGGTGTACATCACCGACTGGAAGAACGCCCGCATGGTGCCGATGGAGCAAGGCTCGTTCCACCTCGACGACTACGTCAACTACGTCCAGGAGTTCATCCGCCACCTGCAGGGCCAGTACGGCAACTGCCACGTCATCAGCGTCTGCCAGCCCACGGTGCCGGTGCTGGCCGCCGTGTCGCTGATGGCCACGCGCGGCGAGAAGACGCCGCTGTCGATGGTCATGATGGGCGGCCCGATCGACGCCCGCAAGTCGCCGACCGCGGTGAACAACCTGGCGATGAACAAGAGCCACGACTGGTTCGAGAACAACGTGATCTACCGCGTTCCGACCAACTTCCCGGGCGCCGGCCGCCGCGTCTACCCCGGCTTCCTGCAGCACTCCGGCTTCGTGGCGATGAACCCGGACCGCCACCTCTCCAGCCACTACGACTACTTCAAGCAACTGATCGCGGGGGACGACGCCAGCGCCGAAATGCACCGCCAGTTCTACGACGAGTACAACGCCGTGCTGGACATGGACGCCGACTACTACCTGGACACCATCGAGGTGGTGTTCCAGGAGTTCCGGCTGGTCAACGGCACCTGGGACGTGCGCAACACCGAAGGCGACCTGGAGCGCGTGCGGCCCGAGGACATCAGGACCACGGCCCACTTCACGATCGAAGGCGAGCTGGACGACATCTCCGGCAGCGGCCAGACCGAAGCGGCCCACGCGCTGTGCTTCAACGTGCCCAAGGCGCGCCAGAAGCACCTGGAGGTGAAGGGCGCGGGCCACTACGGCATCTTCGCCGGCCGCCGCTGGCGTGACGTGGTCTACCCGCAGGTGCGCGACTTCATCAAGCAGTTCAACGAGGTGCCCGCCGCCGCTCGCAGCGCGAGCCGCGCCCCGGCCAAGACGGCCGCGGCGCGCAAGTCCGGCAAGACGGCGCGCACGAGCTCCAGATGACCCCGCAGGCGGCGCGCCTGCACGCCGCCCTGCCCCAGACGCAGTGCACCCGCTGCGGCTACCCGGACTGCGCCGGCTACGCGCAGGCCATCGCCGACGGCGAAGCCGGGATCAACCAATGCCCGCCCGGCGGCGCCGAGGGCGTGGCCCGGCTGGCGGCGCTGACCGGCCGCCCCGCCCTGCCCCTGAATCCCGCCAACGGCGTCGAGGGTTCGCGCATGGTGGCCGTGATCGACGAGAACTGGTGCATCGGCTGCACGCTCTGCCTGGACGCCTGCCCGACCGACGCCATCCTGGGCGGCAACAAGCGCATGCACACCGTCATCGAGCCGCACTGCACCGGCTGCGAGCTGTGCGTGCCGGCCTGCCCGGTGGATTGCATTTCGCTGGAGAACGCCAGCGGCGAGCAGACCGGTTGGGATGCGTGGTCGCGGGACGAGGCGCAGCGGGCGCTGCAGCGCTACGAGTTCCACGTGCTCCGGCTCGAGAGGAACGGGAGCGAAAACGCCCAGCGGCTGGAGCGCAAGGCGCAAGCGAAGCTGGCGGACTTGCCGGCGCATACGGAGAACGCGGAGGGCGCCGAACTCGCCCGCAAGAAGTCGGTGATCGAAGCGGCGCTGGCGCGCGCCAGGGCCAAGCGCCCTTCGTAGGCTGGGTTGCGCGCAGCGCACTCCAGCTCGGCGCATCGCTGGGGTCGCTGCGAACCCAGCCTACAGGTCCCCGAGCTCGCTATCCAAGCGCGTCGTTCACCTGCTCATTGAATTCCGCCTGGCTCAGCGCCGTCCCGATCTCCCTCGGCAGCGCGTCGCGCACCGAAAACACACCCAGGATCTTGCGGTCCGGGCCCACGATCGGCAGGTGCCGGAAGCCGCGCTCCAGCATGATCAGCACGGCGTCGGACACCTTGGTGTCCGGCGCCACGCAGATCGGGTGCGCCGTCATCACTTCGCTGGCCGCGGTCTTCTTCGGGTCCAGCGCGCGGGCCACCACCCGCGTCATCAGGTCGCGCTCGGTCAGGATGCCCAGCAGCTTCTCCGGCGGCTCCATGATCAGGATGCTGCCGCAGTTGGCGCGCGTCATGGCACAGGCCGCCTCCCACACGCTGGCGTGCGGGCCCTGGCTGAGGACGTGCTTCTGCGAAAGCGACTGGAAGACGGTGCGTTCGGCCATGGTGACTCCTAGACTCGCTACCGCAATGCTGCGTTGATTTTCGCCAAAGCGCCAGCGCCGGGACAGAGCTCATTCGCATCCAGCGCATTGAGCGGACGAGCGGTCGTGTTCATCGCCGTGTGCAGGTCGGTCGCCAGCGGATCGACGTACAACAGCCCGGTCACGATCTCGCCGCGGGCCTGGTGCGCCTGCATGAAGGCCATGGCCGCGAAGCGGTCGGTCGGGTCGTAGTCGGTGTGCAGGCTGCGCAGGCGCAGCAGCGTGCCGTCGTGCTGGCGGACGTCCACGGCCTCGCCCGGCGCCATCTCGGCCGTGAGCTCCTCGCGCGGGGAAATGAAGTCGATCCGGCTGACCGACTCGTTGTGCTCGCGCACGTAGTCGTAGCTCTTGGTGCTGCCCGGGTGGTTGTTGAAGGCCACGCAGGGGCTGATGACGTCGATGAAGGCGGCGCCGCCATGGGCCATGGCGCCCTTGATCAGCGGCACCAGCTGCGCCTTGTTGCCGGAGAAACTGCGGCCCACGTAGGTGGCGCCCAATTGCAGCGCCATCGCCACCAGGTCCACCGGGCTGTCGCTGTTGATCACGCCCTTCTTGCTCTTGCTGCCGCTGTCGGCGGTGGCGGAGAACTGGCCCTTGGTGAGGCCGTAAACGCCGTTGTTCTCCACGATGTAGGCCATGCGCACGCCGCGCCGCATGGCATGGGCGAACTGGCCCAGGCCGATGGAGGCCGAGTCGCCGTCGCCCGACACGCCCAGGTACAGGAGGTCGCGATTCGCCAGGTTGGCGCCGGTCAGCACCGAGGGCATGCGCCCGTGCACCGTGTTGAAGCCGTGCGAGGCGCCCAGGAAGTAGTCCGGCGTCTTCGAGCTGCAGCCGATGCCGGACAGCTTGGCCACCCGGTGCGGCTCGATGTCCAGCTCCCAGCAGGCCTGGATGATGGC
>JAQGMU010000562.1 GCA_028292195.1 Ramlibacter sp.
ATGCCGATCTCGGCGCCGGTGCCCACCGCGCTCATCGGCTGCGACTTGGTGAAGACTTCCGCGTCGGGGCCGATGCCGACCTCGAGGTATTGCGACCACATGTTCTTGGCCAGCAGCACTTCCTTCAGTTTCGCCGCGCCGGGCGAACCCGGCACGACGGCGCTGAGGTCATCGCCGATCACGGCCATGACTTCCTTGCGCGCGGATTCGGCCAGTGCCGGGTTGCCGCGCGCATGCTCCTCGATCACCCGCTCCAGCATGGACGCGACGAAGGTGACGCCGGCGGCTTTCAGCGCCTGCAGGTCGCAGGGCGCGAGCAGCCACGGCGTGCCGGGTTTGCGCGCGTCGGCCGTGCTGTTGGCGATCACGTCCCCCAGCGATGCGATGCGCGGTGCGTCATGCGCGCGCACGGCAGCGGCGGGATCCGGCAATTCCAGCAGGGCGCTGCTGGTCGGCGCCAGGCGCGACAGGTCGTGCAGCGCGTCGCCGCGCACGTGGACCAGCACCGGGCCCTGGCCTTCGACCCACACCCGACCGACGAGCGTGGCTTGCTGCGCATCGGCGGGCAGCGTCGCCTTCAGGAAATCGTTCATCCCACCTGTCTTTTCTTGGCCTGGCTGGCCACCCATTTCGCGGCGAAGGGCTGCAGGTCGCTCAAGCGCTTGAGCAGGTCCGCGCCGCTTGCCGTCACACTGTAACCGTCGCCGTTGTGCTGCATCAGCCCGGCTTCGCGCATTTCCTTGATCCGCGTGTTCAGCGTATTGGGCGTGATGCCGCCCACGCTGTCCTGCAGCAGGCGGAAGGTCTGGGGATGGCCGTCGCGCAGCGCCCACAGCACGCGAATGGCATAGCGCGCCTCCAGCAGCGCGAGCAGCTGGTGCGTGGCGGCATTCTCCTTGGAACTCATTCGCGCGCTCTCCCCCGGAATCCGGGCAGGGGATGCGAGTGTACGCAGGCGGCGCTATACAAACAATAGCGACGTGACGGTCGCGCAACGGGGGGCGATGCCAAAGGCAGGTTCCCGCATTGGGCTCAGGCCGGCTGGTAGATCTTCTTGAGCAGGCGGATCAGCGTGCGCAGCTCGCTCGGGCTCAGGCGGGCGGCGACGCCGGCCTCGAGTTCGGCCGCCGTGGCTTCGGCGTCGCGCATCAGTTTTTCGCCGCTCTGCGTGAGGTGCAGGCCCGTGGCGCGGCCGTCGCGAGGGTGCGGCTGGCGCGAGATGAGCTCGCGTTTTTCCAGCGTGTTGACCATGCCCACCAGGTTGGGCGGCAGGATGCCCAGCGTGGTGCACAGCTGGCGCGAGGTGATGCCGGGGTTGTGCGCGATGAGCGACAGCACCGAGAAGTCCACCGGCCGCAGCTGGTAGGGCGCCATCGTCTCCAGGAACACCTCGATCACGGTCAGCGTGGCACGGCGCGCGTTGTAGCCCAGCAGGCTTTCCAGGTAGCTGCTGTCGATCACGTCGACCGACGGCGTCTCGCCGGCGCTGCCGGCGGCGGCGTTCAAGGGGCGGGGCTGACGCAGTTGCGGCATCGCTTCAGGCTTCCGTGGGCTGCCCGATGTCCGCGGCATCGCACTGGCGGCGCAGGATGGACAGGCGCATTTCGAATTCGGGCAGCACGCGCAGGCGGGCGGCGGCCGCGGGCAGGGCCCAGCGCGGAGCCTGGGCGCCGGGATGGGTCTCGATGCAGCGCCAGGCCCAGCCGAAAAGGGCCAGGCCGACGGCGCGCAGGTAGTCGTCGGCGGCTTCGTAGGGCAAGGCGGGGTCGGCGGCGGCGGCCTTCGAAAGGTCGGAGGTCAATGCGCGCAGTTGCATGAAGCGGGCCAGCACTTCGAGGTCCGCGGCCGTGTTGCCCAGCCCGCTTGCAAGCGCGTCCAGCAGGGCGACCAGCGCCGCTCCGCCATCGGGCAGCACCTTGCGCACCAGCAGGTCGATCGCCTGGATCTCGTTGGTGCCCTCGTAGATCATCGTCACGCGGCTGTCGCGCACGATCTGCTCGATGCCCCATTCCCTGACGTAGCCGTGGCCGCCGAACACCTGCAGGCAGCGGCTGGCGCCGCTGAAGCCTTGCTCGGTGCAGACGGCCTTCAACACCGGCGTCACCAGGCTGCACCATTGTTGCGCGGCAGCGCGGCGCGCCGCGTCCGGATGGTGCCTGGCAAGGTCCAGCTCCAGGCCGGTGCGGTAGGCCAGCAGCCGCAGGCCGTCGATCCAGGCCCGCTCGGTGTCGAGGATGCGGCGCACGGCCGGGTGGCGGATGATGGGATCGGCCGCGCCCGCGCCGCGCAGCACGCCCGGCGCGCGCATCTGGGTGCGCTCGTGCGCATAGGCGTCGGCTTTTTGCCAGGCAGCGTCTAGCAGGCCGATGCCTTGCAACGCAACGTGCAGCCGCGCCGCGTTCATCATGACGAACATCGCATTGAGGCCGCGGCCGGCTTCGCCCACGCGCCAGGCGATGGCCTCGTCGAAACGCAGCACGCAGGTCGGGCTGCCGTGCAGGCCCATCTTTTCCTCGATCCGGTCGCACACGACACCGTTGCGTGCGCCATCGCCGCCCCCATCCCGGCCCTCTCCCAGAGGGGGAGGGAGAATCTTGGGCGCGAGGAACAGCGACAGGCCCTTCGGCCCGGCCGGCGCGCCGGGTTCGCGCGCCAGCACCAGGTGCACGATGTTGTCCGTCAGGTCGTGCTCGCCGCCGGAGATGAAGATCTTGCTGCCGGCCAGTCTGAAGCTGCCATCGGGCTGCGGCACGCCCTGCGTGCGGCACAGGCCGAGATCGCTGCCGGCCTGCGGCTCGGTCAGGCACATGGTGGCCAGCCACTCACCGCTGGCGAGTCGGGGCAGGTAGGTGGCTTTCAGTTCATCGCTGCCGTGGTGCTTGATGCATTCGTAGGCGCCGTGCAGCAGGCCGGGCGCCATCGTCCAGCCGTGGTTGGCGCCACTGAGCATCTCGTACAGCACGCCCTCCAGCACCCACGGCAGGCCCTGGCCGGCATCCTCCGGCGCGCAGGCCAGCGAGGGCCAGCCGGCCTGCCAGAAAGCGCGGTAGGCATCGGCGAAACCGGGCGGCGTGACGACGCGGCCCTGTTCAAAACGGCAGCCCGGCGCATCGCCCACGGCCTGCAGCGGCGCGATCACTTCACCGACGAACTTGCCGGCTTCCTCGAGGACCTGCGCCAGCAGCGGGGCGTCGGCTTCGGCAAATGCCGGCAGCGCGCCCAGCACCTCGCCGGCGCGCAGCACCTCGAACAGCAGGAAACGCTGGTCGTTGAGCGGGGGCTGGTAGCTGGGCATGGGCTCAGGGCTGGCGGCAGCTGAAGCTGGCGGCGTCCTCGGGGTCGCCGCTGCCGTTGTAGTGGGCGTACTGCGGGTACGGGCAGAGCGGGCGCGAGCGGTTCGGGAACACGGTGGTGCCGCGCGCCACGATGCGCTGCGGCGCCTGGCCCTTTTCCACCCAGTCGACCAGCGCGCCCAGGCCGTCCCAGCTGTCGGTGGCGGCGCCGCCGGCGCAGTGGCCCATGCCGGGGATCTGGAACAGGCGGGCGAAGTCCGCTGTCGCCGCGCCGTGCCTGGCTTGCAGCCGCTGGTAGTAGTCCCGCGACTCGTCCGGCGAGAAGATCGGGTCGGCCAGGCCGTGCGCCAGCAGCAGCTTGCCGCCGTGGGCGCGGAAGCCGGCCAGGTCGACGTCCTTCTCGGTGTCGAAGACCCAGTCGTAGGCATCCATGCGCTGCGGGTCGCGGTCGAAGTTGAAGTCGAACACGGTGAGCGAGCGGTCCGGCGGCGTCACGAAGTAGCCTTGCAGCGCGTCCTGCATCAGGAACACGTGGCGCGAGTTCGGCGCGCCGCTGGTCGCGGTGCCCAGCTTCCACAGGCGCCAGTCGTTCTGCGGATGGCCGATGCCCGGGTCCCAGGGCCAGCTGAAATAGAGCTTGCGGCCGGCGGAGTCCTGCGCGCCGCCGAAGACCTTCTGCAGCGCGCCCACCTGCGCGGGCGCCAGGCAGCTGGCGTCCTTCGCGCCGGTGCAGGCCAGCGCGCCAACGTCGAACTTGCAGGCCGCGGGATTGGACACCAGGCCATCGGCCAGGCCGTCCTGCGCATCGCAGGCCTGCAGGATGCGGTTGCGCACGAGGCCGAGGTCGCCATCGGTCAGCGCCTGGCTCAGGACCTTCTGGCCGTCCGCGCCGGCCGGCGCGATGGCGTTGAACGCCTGCGTGTCCCAGGCGGCGGCGATGGTCGCGCCCTTGGACACGCGCATGGCCGGGGCCATGGCGATCACGCCGTCGAAGTACGACGGGAAGCGCTGCGTGAACATCATCCCCTGGCGGCCGCCGCCGGAGCAGCCTATGAAATAGGAGCGGTCGGCGGGCCGCTGGTAGTAGCGGCGCACCAGTTCCTTGGCGGTGACCGCGACCCTGTCGTGCGAGTTGTAGGCGTTGTCGACGCGGGCGATCGGGTCGAAGCCGAAGCTCGCGTCCGGGCCCTGGTGGCCGGCGTCGGTGCTGACCACGGCGAAGCCGCGGTTCAGTGCATAGCCCGGCGCGGCCTGCGGGCCGATGGCGGGGCGGATGATGCCGTCGTTGCCGCCGCCGCCCTGGTACAGCAGGCGGCCGTTCCATTGCGCCGGCAGCCGCAGCTCGAAGCCGATGTGGTACGGCTTGCCGTCGGCGCCGGTGCGTTCGTTCATCCGGCCCTGGATGCGGCAGTGCGCTGCCAGCAGCGGGCCCGTGGTCGTGCCGGGTGGCCGCACCGTGTCGCCGGCGCTGGCTTCGGCCTCGGTGACGCGCAGGCCGGGCAGGG
>JAQGMU010000013.1 GCA_028292195.1 Ramlibacter sp.
GAGCCGGCGCGGCGGCGACCGCGGGCGCGGGAATGTTGCCGCCGGTGCGGGCCGCGGCGGGCATGCGCGGGCTGGTCGAGAAGAGTTCGCGGATCAGCGCCAGCTTGGGCTGCACCTGGGCATTGCCGGCATCGAGCTGCAGCGCGCGGCTGTAGGCCTGGCTGGCCAGCTTGGCGTAGACGTCGCCCAGGTTCTCGTGCGCGGTGGCGTAGCTGGGGTTGGTGCGGATCGCCATTTCGAGGGCGGCGCGCGCCTTGTCGAACTGCGCCTGGCCGGCGTACAGCACCGCCAGGTTGTTGTACGGCTCCGGCAGCTCCGGGTAGTCCTCGGTCAGCTTCTGGAAGGTGGCGATGGCGTCGTTGGTCTTGCCCGATTCCGTCTGGATCACGCCCTTCATGAACCGCATCTGCGGGTCCTTGGGCTTGGCCGCCAGGTGCTGGTCGGCCTTGCCGAGCGCCTCGGCGAGCTTGCCCGAACGCAGCAGCTGGTTGACGTCGCTGTATTCGTCGGCGCGGGCGATGCCGCCGCCCGCCAGCAGGGCGGCGGTGAAGACGGCGAGGCCGAGCGTTCTCGGTAGTTTGATACGCGCAAGCGTCATAGGGATTCTGGTGCTCCAACGCAATGACAAGGCCGCACAGGGGGCTATATACTGCGTGCCGATTGTAGCCGGGGGCCGCTTGCGCGGAACAGCCCGCTGCTGCTGGAACAACACTTTGGCCCACGGAGAAGGCGCCCCCGGCGTCCGGGAGCAGACCTCCGCCGGCGGCGCCCAACGAGATTCAATGAGCCTGCGCATCTACAACACGCTCACGCGTGCCCCGGAGGAATTTTCGCCGCTGGAGCCTGGCCACGTGCGGATGTACGTGTGCGGCATCACCGTCTACGACGACTGCCACATGGGCCACGCCCGCAGCAACATCGCCTTCGACGTCGTCGTGCGCTGGCTACGCGCGAGCGGCTGCCGGGTCACGTTCGTGCGAAACATCACGGACATCGAGGACAAGATCATCCGGCGCGCGGTGGAAAACAACGAGACTGTGCGGTCCCTCACCGACCGCATGATCGCCGCAATGTACCGGGACTTCGACGCGCTGGGCATCGAGCGCCCCACCCACGACCCGCGCGCCACCGACTACGTCCCGCAGATGCTGGACATCGTCGGAGCGCTGGAAACCAGGGGCCTGGCCTACCGCGCCAGCGACGGCGACGTGAATTTCGCGGTGCGCCGCTTCCCCGGCTACGGCAAGCTGTCCGGCAAGTCGCTCGACGAGCTGCATGCCGGCGAACGGGTGGCGGTGCTGGAAGGCAAGGAAGACCCGCTCGATTTCGTGCTGTGGAAGGCCGCCAAGCCGGCCGAGCCGGACGACGCCCAGTGGGACAGCCCGTTCGGCCGCGGCCGCCCCGGCTGGCACATCGAGTGTTCCGCCATGGCCTGCGCGCTCCTCGGTAACACTTTCGACATCCACGGCGGCGGCGCCGACCTGCAGTTCCCGCACCACGAGAACGAGATCGCGCAGAGCGAGGGCGCCAACGGCGTGCCGCTGGCCCGCGTGTGGATGCACAACGGCTTCCTGAACATCGACAACGAGAAGATGTCGAAGTCGCTGGGCAACTTCTTCACCATCCGCGAGGTGCTGGCGAAGTTCGACGCCGAGACGGTGCGCTTCTTCATCGTGCGGGCGCACTACCGCAGCCCGATCAACCACAGCGACGTCAACCTGGAAGACGCGCGCGGCTCGCTCAAGCGGCTGTACACCGCGCTCGACCTGGTGCCGCCGGCAACGGTCCGGATCGACTGGAGCGACCCGCACGCGGCCCGCTTCAAGGCGGCGATGGACAACGACTTCGGCACGCCGGAGGCGGTGGCGGTGCTGTTCGAGCTCGCGGCCGACGTGAACCGCACCGGTTCGGCCGAACGCGCCGGCCTGCTGAAGGCGCTGGGCGGCACGCTCGGCCTGCTGCAGGGCGAGCCCAAGGCCTTCCTGCGCGCCGGCGCCACGCTGGACGATGCCGCCATCCAGAAGATGATCGAGGCCCGCGCGGCCGCCAAGCAGGCGAAAAACTTCGCCGAGGCCGACCGCATCCGCCAGGAACTGCTGGCGCAGGGCATCGTGCTGAAGGACTCGGCCGGCGGCACCACCTGGGAGGCTGCGTCTTGAGCGGCGCCAATGGCGAGGACGTCGCGCTGGTCACCCCGGAATACTGGGAAGAGGCGCGCAAGTACCTGACCAGGAAGGACCGGGTCATGAAGCGGATCATTCCGCTGTTCGGCAGCGCCTGCCTGCAGTCGCGCGGCGACGCCTTCACCACACTGGCGCGCAGCATCGTCGGCCAGCAGATCTCGGTGAAGGCGGCGCAGACCGTGTGGGACCGTTTCTCCGCGCTGCCGCGCCGCATGACGCCGGCCAGCGTGCTGAAGCTGAAGGTGGACGACATGCGCGCGGCCGGCCTGTCGGCCCGCAAGATCGAATACCTGGTCGACCTGGCCCTGCACTTCGATTCCGGCGCCGTCCACGTCGAATCCTGGCTGGGCATGGAGGACGAGGACATCGTTGCCGAACTGGTGGGCATCCGCGGCATCGGCCGCTGGACCGCCGAGATGTTCCTGATCTTCCACCTGATGCGGCCGAACGTGCTGCCGCTGGACGACGTGGGGCTCATCAGCGGCATCAGCAAGAACTATTTCTCGGGCGAGGCGGTCAGCCGCAGCGACGCCCGCGAGGTGGCCGCGGCCTGGAACCCCTATTGCAGTGTCGCGACTTGGTATATTTGGAGATCGCTCGACCCGCTGCCGGTGGCCTATTGATGGCCCAGCCGTGCCGCGGGGGGCACTGAGAGGAGCGCAAGCTTGGCGAAGAAAACCTTCCTGGACTTCGAGCAGCCGATCGCGGAGCTGGAAACCAAGATCGAGGAACTGCGCTACGTGCAGACCGAGTCTGCGGTGGACATTTCCGAAGAGATCGAACAGCTCGGCAAAAAGAGCCAGCAGCTGACCAAGGACATCTACAGCCAGCTGAGCCCGTGGCAGATCACCAAGATCGCCCGGCACCCGGAGCGGCCGTACACCATGGACTACCTCAACGAGATCTTCACGGATTTCGTCGAGCTGCACGGCGACCGCCACTTTTCCGACGACCAGTCGATCGTCGGCGGCCTGGCCCGCTTCAACGGCAACGCCTGCATGGTGCTGGGCCACCAGAAGGGCCGCGACACCAAGGAGCGGGCGCTGCGCAACTTCGGCATGAGCCGGCCCGAGGGCTACCGCAAGGCCCTGCGGCTGATGAAGACCGCCGAGAAGTTCAAGCTGCCGGTGTTCACCTTCGTCGACACGCCGGGCGCCTACCCCGGCATCGACGCCGAGGAACGCGGCCAGTCGGAAGCCATCGGCCGCAACATCTTCGAGATGGCGCAGCTGGAAGTGCCCATCATCACCACGGTGATCGGCGAGGGCGGCTCCGGCGGCGCGCTGGCCATCTCGGTGGCCGACCAGGTGCTGATGCTGCAGTACTCGATCTACTCCGTGATCAGCCCGGAAGGCTGCGCCTCCATCCTCTGGAAGACCTCGGACAAGGCGCAGGACGCCGCCGACGCCATGGGCATCACGGCGCACCGCCTGAAGGCCCTGGGCCTGATCGACAAGATCGTCAACGAACCGGTGGGCGGCGCCCATCGCGACCACCGGCAGATGGCGGCTTTCCTCAAGCGCGCCCTGAACGATGCCTGGCGGCAACTGAGCGACCTGAAGGTGTGCGAACTGCTGGACCGGCGCTACGAGCGGCTGCAAGGCTATGGCCGCTTCAACGACACCAAAGCCGAAGCCGGCTGACGCCGGCAACCCGGCGCGCGTGGCGCTCGCCGGGCTGCAGCTGCCGCTGCCGCTGGCCGTCGCCTTCAGCGGCGGCGCCGACTCCACCGTCCTCCTGCTGGCTGCGGCCGAACGCTGGCCCGGCGCGGTGCGCGCCATCCACGTCCACCATGGGCTGCAGGACGCCGCCGATGACTTCGAGATCCATTGCCGCGGCGTCTGCGCCGCGATCAAGGTGCCCCTGGACGTGCGGCGGGTGACCGCGCGCAACGCGCCGGGCGAAAGCCCCGAGGACGCCGCCCGCGGCGCGCGCTACCAGGCGCTGGCCCGCGCGGCGCGCGACGGCGGCGCGCAGGCCGTGCTGCTCGGGCAGCATGCGGACGACCAGGTCGAGACCCTCTTGCTGGCCCTGAGCCGCGGCGCCGGCCTGCCGGGACTGGCCGCCATGGCGCCGGTGTTCCAGCGGGATGGCGTGCTGTTCGTGCGGCCGCTGCTGGCGCTGTCGGCGCAGGCGATCCGCGAGTGGGTGGCGCAGCAGGGCGTGCCGGTGGTCGAAGACCCGACCAACAGCGACATCGCCTTCACCCGCAACCGCATCCGGCACCTGCTGCTGCCGGCGCTGGAAGAGGCCTTTCCGCAATACCGCGAGACCTTCGCCCGCTCGTCGCGCCATGCGGCGCAGGCGCAGGAACTGCTGGAGACGGTGGCGGTGGAAGACCTGGCCCGCATGGGCGGCGTGCCGGCGATCACCGCGCTGCAGCAGCTGCCGCGGTCGCGCCAGGGCAACGTGCTGCGGCACTGGCTGAAGGTGGCGCACAGCGCCAGTGCCAGCGCGGCGCAGCTGGAGGAATTGCTGGAGCAGGTGGCCGACTGCAAGACCCGCGGACACCAGATCCGGATCAAGGTGGGCAACGGGTTCGTCGAGCGGCAGGGGGAGCGCCTGGCGTACTCGATGGAGCCGCGTACACCTTCGTAATACACATTTACCCCGACTTGGCGGCAGCGGCCTCACCCCTAGAATCGCCCGCGTACCAAGAGGGATTGCATGCACATGCACCGATGCGGCGCCCTGGCCCACAAGGCCGGCAGCGTCTGGCTGATCGCAGCACTGGGTTTCGCCATGGTTTCGCGGATGGAGTCGGCTTCGGCCCAGGCTCCAGCGCCAGCTTCCCCCGGTGGCGCACCGAGCGAAGCCGTACAGCGGCAGGCGAACAGCCCTTACCGCTTCATCCTGCAGAACGCCAACGCGCCGACGCGCAAGCCCGCTCCTGCGCCTGCACCGGTGGAGGCGAAGAAGCCCAGGGCCGCGGAGCAGGCGGCCATCGCGCGACCCGCGCCCGCGATGGTCGCGCCGGAGCCCGCTGCAGCGCCGGTCGTTGCACCCGAGCCGGTCGCAGCCATCGAAGCGAAACCGGAGCCTGTCCCGGCGGTCGTGCGGCGCGACGTCATCCCGGTGCGCACCGACGATCCGAGGCTGCCGGCGGCGCTGCTGCGTGAGCGCCCGTCGGGCGTGGTTCGCGTCCAGTTCGAATTGAATCCCGATGGTTCCACCGGCAACGTGAAGGTCGTTTCCAGCACCAACCGCTCGCTCAATCGCGCGTCGGTCGACGCGGTGTCGAACTGGAAATTCCAGCCGGTCGACGAAGTGCTCTCTATCGAGACCGAGCTGGCATACAAGTACGAGTGAAGCAGGGCTGGCGCTAGGTATAATCCCTGAGTTCTGCGCGCCAGCCTCGCGTCTTGCGAGGTCCTGTCTCGGTCGCCGCAGCTTTCACCTCCCGTTCCGATGGCATTGATCGTTCATAAATACGGCGGCACGTCGATGGGCTCGACCGAGCGCATCCGCAACGTCGCCAAGCGCGTGGCCAAGTGGGTGCGCGCCGGCCACCAGCTGGTCGTGGTGCCCAGCGCCATGAGCGGCGAAACCAACCGGCTGCTTGGCCTGGCCAAGGAAGTCGCGCCCGCGAAGGCCGACGAGGCCGTGCAGCGCGAGCTCGACATGCTGGCTTCCACCGGCGAACAGGTCTCGGTCGGCCTGCTGGCCCTGGCGCTGCATGCCGAAGGCATTCCGGCCGTCAGCTACGCCGGCTGGCAAGTCCCGATCCGCACCAATAACGCCTACACCAAGGCCCGGATCGAATCGATCGCCGACGAGCGCGTGCGGCGCGACCTGGCCGCCGGCAAGGTGGTCATCATCGCCGGCTTCCAGGGCGTGGACGACGAGGGCCACATCACGACGCTGGGCCGCGGCGGCAGCGACACCTCCGCGGTGGCGGTGGCGGCGGCGCTGAAGGCGTCCGAGTGCCTGATCTACACCGACGTCGACGGCGTCTACACCACCGATCCGCGCGTGGTGCCCGAGGCACGGCGCCTGACCACGGTCAGCTTCGAGGAAATGCTGGAAATGGCCTCGATGGGCTCCAAGGTCCTGCAGATCCGTTCGGTCGAATTCGCCGGCAAGTACCAGGTGCCGCTGCGCGTGCTGTCCAGCTTCACGCCGTGGGACATTCCCATCGCCGAGGAAGCCGCTTCCGGCACGCTGATCACTTTTGAGGAAGACGTAAAAATGGAACACGCCGTCGTATCCGGCATCGCCTTCAACCGCGACGAAGCCAAGGTTTCCGTGCTGGGCGTGCCCGACCGCCCCGGCATCGCGTACCAGATCCTCGGCGCCGTGGCCGACGCCAACATCGAGGTCGACGTGATCATCCAGAACGTCAGCCACGACGGCAAGACCGACTTCAGCTTCACCGTGCACCGCAACGACTACGCGCGCACCGTCGACGTCCTGAGGACCAAGGTGGTGCCCACGCTCGGCACCGACCGCATCGAGGGCGACACGAAGATCTGCAAGGTGTCCATCGTCGGCATCGGCATGCGCAGCCACGTCGGCATCGCCAGCAAGATGTTCCGCGCCCTGTCGGAGGAGGGCATCAACATCCAGATGATCTCCACCAGCGAGATCAAGACCTCGGTGGTGATCGACGAGAAGTACATGGAACTGGCCGTGCGGGCGCTGCACCGCGCGTTCGACCTGGACCAGCCGCCGGGGCTTTGAGCCCTGCCCGGCGGTTCCGGCCCGGCCGCCTTGGGGCATAATGCGAACCACCGGAGCGGTGACCGAGTGGCCGAAGGTGCTCCCCTGCTAAGGGAGTATGTGGGCTAAAACCCGCATCGAGGGTTCGAATCCCTCCCGCTCCTCCAGACAAGCCGCCTTCGTGCGGCTTTGTTCTTTTCTACCCACCCATGCCCACCGATTTCGGCGCCACCCTGCTGATCGTCCTCAGCTTCGCCCTGACTTTCATCGTGGCCCGCATGCTCTCGCGCAACTTCCGCGCGAAGCGCAAGGCGAAGGAAGAGGCGCGGCGCGACGCCGAGCGCCGCGTCAACGAAACCCGCCAGGTGCGGCGCGCGCGCGAACGCCGCGGCAAATGAAAAGGCTCTGTCACTAATCTGTGTTGGTGACCGCGACGCCGATAGCATCCAGCAAGAGCTGGCGCGGGGTTACGGCGCCCGCGCCTCGGTCGAAGAAGCGGAACCAGGCCAAGTACCGGTGGAGGTTCTTGGTCGCGACGCCCCTGAACGGCCGTAGACCAGCCTTGATGCGGCTGTGGAGCGCGTTCACGTTCTGGATGTGATACGGCCCCAGCTTGTGCGTACCGCGCGGAATCTGGCGCACTACGATTCCCAGGGCCTTGCCGGCGGTCTTGTACGCGCTGGCCGAATCCGAGCACAGCACCGTGTCGGGCCGCAGGAGCGGACCGAGCGCAGCCCCGACCAGCGCCGCGCTGGGCACCGACGGCAGGACAGCGATGAAGCTGTTGCGCGAGCCGCGGGAGACCGCGGTCAGGACGGCCACCTGTTCGCGGGAGATGCCTCGCTTGCTTGCCGGCGTGCCGCGCTTGTGGGGCTTACGCGGCAGCCCGCGCTTCTGGCCCTTGTACGACAGCTTGAAGAACGCCTCGTCCGCCTCCGCGACGCCGGCCAGCTCGCCTGGCTGGTGGCGCTCCAAAAGCGGCATCATCAGGTGGCGATAGCGGAATGCGGTGTTGCGGTGGACGCCCAGGCGGTCCGCGGCCTCGCGGACGCTGAGGAACTCGCCCATGCACGCCGCGTTCTCGAGCAGCTTGGACTTGTCGTGCACGCGGTTGAATGGCGTGCCGGTGAGGCTGGAAAACGTCTTTTTGCAGCCTGCGCAGCGATACCGCTGGTCACCCGACTTCGTACGGCCCCACCGCGCAAACGTCTCGTGCGCGCAGTGCGGGCAGGCCGCCAGCGTCTCGATGCGCTTATCCGTCACGTCTTGGACCTCGCGCCGGCCGCTCAGGGTGCTGACGCTCTGAACGAGGGTGCGCAACTGCGCCGGGCTCAGGCCCGGAAGCGACTCTACGAGCCGCTCAAAATCCCTCTTGCGCATCGGTGGTCCTTATCGGCGCTGCAGCCCCAGCACCCGCATTCCCACGCGCACGGCCGCAGCCGCCCCTGCAAGGCCACCCACAGCGAGCCAAGCCAAGTAGGCGATGACCGCCGACCGGGATTGCAACGTTGGCCCAACTCCTAACGCGAGCGCCGCGGCAAGACCGGCGACCGCTGCGCCCACGGCGGCTCCAACAACAAGAACAACCGCCAGTGCGGCCGCGCCTCCCGACGTGTATCGCAGGCGAAAGACGCCGAACGCCCCCGTAGTGACGGCGGCGGCGAGAGTGAGAACCAGAAGGAGTGAAAAGGCGGGCCCCATGGACGGTCCGTGTGGTGGTCGACCATCTTACCAACACAGATTAGTGACAGAGCCAATGAAAATGGCCGCCCGCGGGCGGCCATTTCCTCTTTTGCTTCTCCCAGACGTCTCGCTATCGGTGCGTCGTCGGCTTGCCGTCGCTCAGGGCCTTGTCACGGCCTCCGCGCCGGCGCGCGCCGGCCGCCTCGGGTCTGCGTGCCCGCATGGCCTCGAACGAGAGGCCATACGAACTGGCCGTGACGGCCAGGATCACCGGAACCCGTTGCAGCATCGATGCTGTTCTCGTGTCGCTCATCATTTTTTCTTGTTCCCTGTCCCTACTGCTTCTTCCTGCTTCGCGTCGACTGTGTGACTGCTTGGGGGGAAGTATCGGGGCGGGAAAAGGCACCGCCGTGACAGAGCAGTGCACGAGATCGGGTCAGCGGTTTCCGACAACCGCTCCGGCAGCGCTGGCGCGCCGCCGCCCCTCACCCCAACCCTCTCCCCAGCGGGGAGAGGGAGAAATTCATTTGTCGTCGTCGATGGAGGCGCTCCAGCGGTCGCCCCAGCCCCTGGCCTGGTCGAGGTCGCGCCGTTCGCGCTTGGTCGGGCGGCCGTGCTCGATGGTGTGCGCCGGCTCGGGTGAGTAGTGGCGCTGCTCCACGGCCTTTTCGCGCTCGCGCAGGCTTTCGGGCGTTTCCTCGTACAGCTGCTGCGCCACCGGCGCCGGGCCGCGCAGGCCGGACAGGCCCTTGACCACCACGGTGCGTGTCAGGCCCTCGCGGCGCAGGGCCACGGTGTCGCCCACCTTGACCTCGCGGGCAGGCTTCACCTCCTGGCCGTTCACGTGCACGCGGCCCTTGTCGATTTCATCGCAGGCCAGGCTGCGCGTCTTGTAGAAGCGCGCACTCCAGAGCCACTTGTCGATTCGCAGTCTTTCCATCAAACCCCATTTTCCGCCAGCGGCAGCCGTACCGTGGCATCCAGGCCCTGCACTTGTCCGTGCTTTTCGCGATTTTCCAGCTGGATGGCGCCGCCGAGGGCCCGCACGATCTCGTGGCTGATCGCCAGCCCCAGGCCGGAGCCGCTGTGCACGTCGCCGGCCGAGAAGGGCTGGAACAGCCGCGGCTGCAGCTCGGCCGCGATGCCGGGCCCGCTGTCGGCCACCACCAGCGCGGCCGCCCGCGCATCGGCGAACACGCGCACGGAAAGTCCCCCGCCCACGCGGCTGTGCTTGATGGCGTTGTGCAGCAGGTTGCGCGACAACTCGCTCAGCATCCACTCGTGGGCCCGCACCGGCGCCGGCTGGGTCGTGATCTCGAAGTCGAGGTCCTTGTCGGCGATCAGCGGCGCGAGGTCGAGCGCCACTTCGCGGACGACCCTGGACCAGTCGGTGACCGCCGCGTCGGGCTGCTGGCGCAGCTGCTCCACCTTGGCCAGCGACAGCATCTGGTTGGCCAGGCCGGTGGCGCGGTCGACCGTGTCGTTGATCTCCCGCAGGGCCTGCTGCGGCTCGACGTCACCGCGCATCGCCGACTGCACCTGGGCCTTCAACACGGCCAGCGGCGTGCGCAGCTGGTGCGCGGTGTCGCGCACGAAGCGTTTCTGGTTTTCCAGCATCTGCTCGAGCCGCGTCATCACCTGGTTGGTGGCATCGACCAGCGGCAGCAGCTCGCGCGGCGCGCTCCCGGCCACCAGCGGGGTCAGGTCGCCTTCGGGCCGTGCCTGCAGCTGGTGGCTCAGCCGGCGCACCGGCCGCGTGGCGCGCTGCACGACCACGACCACGATCAGGGCGATCACCGCCACCAGCACGGCCTGCTGCCACAAGGTGTCGAACAGGATCTTGCGGGTGAGCGTGCGCCGCAACTCCAGCGTTTCGGCCACCTGCACCACCGCCATGCCGCGGCCGCTGTTGCTGGCCACCGGCTGCAGCAGCACCGCCACCCGCACGTCCTGGTCACGGAAGCTGGCGTCGTAGAAGTCGACCAGCGCGGCGTACGCGCCCTTGGCCGGAATGCGGCCGTGCCAGAACGGCAGTTCCTCGAAGCCCGAGACCAGCTGGCCCCGCGTGCTGGAGACACGGTAGTAGAGCTTGCTCTGGTTGTCGGCCTCGAAGGTGTCCAGCGCCGCGTAGGGCACGGTGGCGCGCAGCACGGCGGCGTCGTCGTAGCCGTCGACGTCGAGCTGTTCCCCGATCGACTTGGCCGAGGCGAGCAGGGTGCGGTCGTAGGCCGTGTTCACCGCCGCCAGCGTCTTCTCGTAGAGCGAGATCGCGTTGATGACGATGAAGATGCCCACCGGCACCAGGATGCCGGCCAGCAGGTGCCGTCTAAGGGAGATCCCGCGAGCGCTCATTCGCCCGATTTGAGCAGGTAGCCCAGCCCCCGCAGCGTGACCAGCTTGACCCCGGTGGGCGCCAGCTTCTTGCGCAGGCGGTACACCACCACCTCGATCGCCTCGTACTGCACCTCGGTCTCGCCCGGGAACACCAGCTCGAACAGGCGTTCCTTGGGCACGGCGTGGCCGGGCCGGGCCAGCAGCGCCTGCAGCAGGGCCGCTTCGCGCGGCGCCAGCTCCAGGATCTCGTCGCGCCAGTGGATGGCGCCGCTTTCGCGGTCCCAGCGCAGGCCGCCGAGGATGGGTGGCTCGGCCGCATCGGCCGCGGCCGGCGTGCGCCGGCGGTGCAGGGCGCGCAGCCGCGCCTCCAGCTCGTCGAGGTCGAAGGGCTTGGGCAGGTAGTCGTCGGCCCCGGTGTTCAGGCCCATGATGCGGTCGCCCACCGTGCCGCGGGCGGTGAGGATCAGCACCGGGGTGGCCAGGCCGCTCTTGCGGGCCTGCTCCAGCACGAGGAGGCCGTCCATGCCGGGCAGCGTCAGGTCGAGCATCACCACGTCGGGCGGCGCGCCCTGCCAGCGCGCCAGCGCCGAGGGTCCGTCGCCGCACACGTCGACCTCCATGCCCCGATTGGTCAGCGTGCGCCTGAGCGCCGTCTGCATGGAGGGGTCGTCTTCGACCAGCAGCAACTTCATCCGGGCATCGTCCTTTTGCGGCACATTAGCACTTTCCCTAGGGTTGCCGGACAGCCGGTTGACAGCCTGGAGCCCCACCATCAGCATGTTTTGCAAATACCAAGGAGACAATCCAGATGCGTCGTGACGAATTCCTGAAATCGCTGGCCGCCCTCGCGGCCGCCGGCGCCCTGCCGCTCTCCGCCTCCGCTGCCCAGAACATCAAGATGATGATCCCCGCCAACCCGGGCGGCGGCTGGGACACCACCGGCCGCGCGCTGGGCAAGGCCCTGGTCGATGCCAAGGTGGCCGACAGCGTCACTTACGACAACAAGGGCGGCGCCGCCGGCGCGCTGGGCCTGGCCCAGTTCGTCAACGGCAGCAAGGGCGACCCGAACGCGCTGATGGTGATGGGCGCCGTCATGCTGGGCGGCATCATCACCGGCAAGCCGCCGGTGAGCCTGTCGCAGGCCACCCCGATCGCGCGCCTGACCAGCGAGTACAACGTGTTCGTGCTGCCGGCCAACTCGCCCTTCAAGACGATGGCCGACGTGGTCGCCCAGCTGAAGAAGGACCCGGGCAGCGTCAAGTGGGGCGGCGGTTCGCGCGGCTCCACCGAGCACATCGCCGCCGCGATGATCGCCCGTGAAGTGGGCGTCGACCCGGCCCGCATCAACTACGTCGCCTTCCGTGGCGGCGGCGAGGCCACCGCGGCCATCCTGGGCGGCAACGTCACCGTGGGCGGCAGCGGCTACAGCGAGTTCTCCGAGTACATCGACGCCGGCAAGATGAAGGCCATCGCGGTCACCTCGGGCAGCCGCCTGAAGGGCGTGAACGTGCCGACGCTGAAGGAGCAGGGCATCAACGTCGAACTGGGCAACTGGCGCGGCGTGTATGGCGCCCCCGGCATCACCGCGCCGCAGCGCGCCGCGCTGACGGAGATGGTGATGAAGGCGATCAAGACCAAGTCCTGGGCCGAAGCGATGGAGAAGAACAACTGGACCCCAGCCGTGCTGGGCGGCCCCGCGTTCGACAAGTTCGTCGACGACGAATTCGCGCTGCTGCGCGCCACCATGGTCAAGGCCGGCATGGTCTGACCGCGGCCCAGGCCGCCGACGCCCGGTTCGACCGGGCGTTTTTTTTCATCCGCCTGTGGAGGGCAAGAACATGACACAACCATCTTCCCGGCGACCGGTGCAGACCGCCGTGGGCGCTGGCATCGCGCTTACCGGGCTCGGCCTGGCCGGCGGCGCGCTGACCATTCCCGGCGAGGCCGGCTACGGCGGCGTCGGCCCCAATTTCCTGCCCTGGCTGGTGGCCGTCGTGCTGCTGGTGTGCGGCGTGATGATCGTGCGCGAGTCGCTCACCGGCGGCTTCCGCGAGCTGGACGAGCCCTCGGGCTCGGCGCAAGCCTGGTGGCCGGGGCTGGTGTGGGTGTCGGCGGGGCTGCTGCTGAACGCCGCGCTGATCACCACCATCGGCTTCATCCTGAGCTGCACCCTGTGCTACCTGCTGGCGGTGCAGGGCCTGCGCCGGGCCCAGGGCCAGCCCGAGGCCGGCAGCGCCCGCGTCATGGCTATCGACGTGGCCTCCGGCCTCGTGATCTCGGCGCCGGTGTTCTGGATGTTCACCAAGTTCCTCGCGATCAACCTCCCCGGCCTCACCGGCACCGGCTGGATCTGACATGGACATCTTCAACTCACTCATGCAGGGCTTCGCCACGGCGATCAGCCCGATCAACCTGATGTGGGCCTTCATCGGCTGCGTGCTCGGCACCGCCGTCGGCGTGCTGCCCGGCATCGGCCCCGCGGTGGCGGTGGCGATGCTGCTGCCCATCACGGCCAAGGTGGACATCACCGCCTCGATGATCTTCTTCGCCGGCATCTACTACGGCGCGATGTACGGCGGTTCCACCACGTCGATCCTGCTGAACACCCCGGGCGAGACGGCGAGCATGGTGACGGCGATGGAAGGCAACAAGATGGCCAAGAGCGGCCGCGCCGGCCAGGCGCTGGCCACGGCCGCCATCGGCTCCTTCGTCGCCGGCACCATCGCCACCGTGATCGTCACGCTGTTTGCGCCGGTGGTGGCCGATTTCGCGGTGAAGCTGGGGCCGCCCGAGTACTTCCTGCTGATGGTGCTGGCCTTCACCACCGTCAGCGCGGTGCTGGGCAAGAGCACGCTGCGCGGCATGACCGCGCTGTTCCTCGGCCTGGCGCTGGGCCTGGTCGGCCTCGACCAGATCTCCGGCCAGGCGCGCTACACCGGCGGCATTCCCGAATTGCTGGACGGCATCGAGATCGTGCTGGTGGCCGTGGGCCTGTTCGCGGTGGCCGAAGTGCTGTACGCCGCCATGTACGAAGGCCGGACGGCCGAGACGCAGAACCACATGAGCCGCGTCTACATGTCGAAGCGCGACTGGCAGCGCTCGATCCCGGCCTGGCTGCGCGCCACCGCCATCGGCGCGCCCTTCGGCTGCATCCCGGCCGGCGGCACCGAGATCCCGACCTTCCTGTCCTATGCCGTCGAGAAGAAGCTGGCCAAGGGCGAGAACAAGGCGGAGTTCGGGACGGTCGGCGCGATCGAGGGCGTGGCCGGGCCGGAGGCGGCCAACAACGCCACCGTGACCACGGCGATGATCCCGCTGCTGACGCTCGGCATCCCGACGTCGAACACCACCGCGATCCTGCTGGGCGCGTTCCAGAACTACGGCATCCAGCCGGGGCCGCAGCTGTTCACGACCTCGGCGAACCTGGTGTGGGCCCTGATCGCGTCGCTGTACATCGGCAACCTGATGCTGCTGGTGCTGAACCTGCCGATGGTCAAGCTGTGGGTGCAGCTGCTGAAGATCCCCAAGCCGCAGCTGTATGCCGGCATCCTGATCTTCGCGACGGTGGGCGCCTATGGCATGCGCCAGAGCGCCTTCGACCTGGTGCTGCTGTGGGGCATCGGCCTGGTGGGCGTGCTGATGCGCCGCTTCGACTTCCCGACCGCGCCGGTGGTGGTGGGCATGATCCTGGGCCCGCTGGCCGAAGCGCAGATGCGCAACGCCGTGTCGATCGGCGAGGGCAGCTTCAAGGTGTTCCTGCAGCGGCCGATGTCGATCGTGCTGGTGGTGATCATCGTGCTGGTGCTGGTGCTGCCGCGGCTGTACAAGTGGATGGCGGCGAAGAAGGAGCTCACGGCGCTGGCTTGACGCCGTTCGCCTCCGCGTGACCTTGTAGGGTGGGTTCGCGCAGCGACCCCACCATGCGCGTTACGTTCCGGGGCACGTCACGCCAGGCGATGCGCGGTGCAAGGCCGCTGGGGTGGCGGTCGGCGCGCAACGCTTCGCCGACTTCCCTCCAAGGCTGGCCCCGGCGGTGGCGCGGCCGAACTCGCTGCAAGTTTGCTCGCGCGCGAGCAAACTTTCCGCTCAACCACCGGACCGCGAGCATGAGACGTACGCGTGCTGCGATACGCCTGACGGCTCTCGTCAGCACGCTCCACCGCCGGGGCCAGCCTTTCCGGCGCCACCCCTTGATGCGGCCTTGCACCGCGCACCGCCTGGCGCGACGGGGAGGGCTCTGCTTGTTTGTGGAGAGTGTCACGGCACCGCGCTACCATCCGCCCATGAAGTCCTCCCAACCCCTGCCCCTGGATGGCCAGCGCATCCTGGAGCTGGCGGCGCGCTCGATGTTCGAACTGTTCGCCAATGCCAGCGAAGGCATGCTGCTGGTGGACCGCGACGCCCGGGTGGTGTGGATCAACGACCAGTACAAGCGCTTCCTGCCGGCGCTGGGTTTCCAGCGGGTCGAGGACTTCGTCGGCCACCCCGTTTCCGACGTGGTGCACAACACGCAGATGCACCGCGTGCTTGAAACCGGCAAGCCGATCCTGATCGACCTGCTGTCCAACAAGGCCGGCACTTTCGTCGTCAGCCGCATCCCGCTGCGCGACGAGGACGGTACCGTGATAGGCGCGCTCGGGATCGTGCTGTTCGACCATCCGGAAACCACGCTGCAGCCATTGATCCACAAGTTCGCGGCGCTGCAGCGCGACCTCGACGACGCCCGGCGCGAACTGGCCAGCCAGCGCCGCAACAAGTACACGCTGGCCAGCTTCGTCGGCGCGAGTCCGGCCGCGGTCGAAGTGAAGCGGCAGGCGCGGCGCGCCGCGCCATCGGCCAGCCC
>JAQGMU010000032.1 GCA_028292195.1 Ramlibacter sp.
CGCGGCACGCACCGCCGCCAGCGCGTCCGGCATGTGCTGCAGCAGCATGTCCGGGATGGCCTTGCGGCTCAGTGTTTCCAGGCACAGCGTCACGCCGGCGCGCTCCGCGATGTCGCCGGCGTGGCGCAGGTTGCGCACGAAGGCGGCGTGCTGTTCCGCGCGCGGCCGCCGCGGGTCGGCGCCCCCGAGCACCGCCAGCCGCCTGGCGCCGACGCGCTGCGCAGCTTCGATGGCGTGCCCCAGTTCGGCCGCAATCCAGGCCCGTGCCTCGGCACTGTCGGTGGCCCAGCTCGTGTTGCGCAGCTGGTCGAAGGTGGTGTAGAGGATGCAGCCCGCTTCCAGCCCCTGCGCCGCCAGTGCCGCGCCGACCCTCTGCTGCTCCTGCGGCGGCCGCGAGCGTGCGGCGGCGTACAGCACGCCGGCGAAGCCGTTGTCGGCCGCGAATTGCACGTGCGCGACGGGGTCGTCCGATCCCACCGTCGCCGCGAACAGCGGCTGGAACGGCGGCCGGTAGCCCAGGTGGGGCGCATAGCGCAACGACCAGGTCATGCGCAGCTCCTGGCCTGCACCAGCCGCGCGTCGATGTCACGCACCCGTGGCGTGCCGCACAACTGCATCGCGCGCCGCAGTTCGTCGGTCAGGATGTCCACGGCACGCTCGGCACCCGCTTCGCCGCCGGCCGCAGCGCCATACAGCGTGGCGCGCCCGATGGCCACTGCCTGCGCACCGAGGGCCAGGGCCCTGACGATGTCGACGCCGCGACGCACGCCCGAGTCGACCAGGACCGGTACCCGGCCGCGCGCCGCCTGCACCACCTCCGGCAAGGCGTCGGCCGAGGCGATGGCGCCATCGAGTTGACGGCCGCCGTGGTTGGACACCCAAAGGCCGTCGATGCCCAGGCCGGCGAGCCGGTCGGCGTCCTCGCCCCGGGCCACGCCCTTCACCAGCAGCTTGCCTGCCCAGGCGTCGCGCAGCCGCTGCAGGTCGTCCCAGCCGAAGGACGCATCCAGGCTTTGGCCGACCTTGGCGGCGATGGAGGCACGAGGGTCCGTACTGCCGTCGAACCCCAGCAGGTTCTCGAAGCGGGGCTGGCCATTGCGCAGCATCTGCCAGCACCAGGAGGGATGGGTGGCAAAGTCCTGCACCGTCCGCCAGGTGGGGCGCAGAGGTACCGTGAAGCCGTTGCGCAAGTCGCGTTCGCGCTTGCCGCCGGTGGCCAGGTCCAGCGTGACCACCAGCGCCTCGTAACCGGCGGCCGCGGCCCGCTGCACCAATTTCGCACCGAAGGCCTTGTCGCGCAGCACGTAGAGCTGGAACCAGAGCCGCCCGCCCGCGTGCCGCGCGATGTCCTCGATCGACGAGGTGGCGGTGGTCGAGAGCGTGTAGGGAATCCCCAGCCGCGCGGCCACCCGTGCGATTGCGAGGTCGGCCTGCGGCCAGCCGGCGCCGATGGCACCGGTCGGGGCGATGACGATCGGTGCCGCGGCGGGCCCGCCGGCAAAGGTGGTGGACAGGTCCGGCGCGTGCACGTCCACCAGCAGGTGCGGCTTGAGCCGGATCCGCTCGAAGCCTTGCCGGTTGGCGCGCAGCGTGGTTTCGTCCTCGGCACCGCCGTCGAAGAAGTCGAACACGCCGCGCGGCAGCCGGCGCCGCGCCAGCAAGCGCAAGTCCTCGATGGAATGGGCGTTCTGCAAGGCGCTCAAGGTGCGGCACCGGCCGCGGGGCCGAACTTGATGTCGGGGAAGGCGGCCATCACGCCGGCGCCGCCGTCGACCGCAATCACTTCGCCGGTCATGTGGGCGCTCAGGTCACAGGCGAGGAACAGCAGCGGGCCTGCGATTTCGGCAGGGGTTGCCGGGCGGCCCAGCGGGATGACCTTGCCGATGGCGCTCCATGCGTCCTCACCCAGCCGCTGGTTCAGGCGCGGCGTGCGCACGTAGCCGGGGGCCACCGCGTTGATGCGCACGCCGCGGCGCCCGTATTCGGCGCCGGCGCAGCGCACCAGGTGATGCAGCGCCGCCTTCGACACCGCATAAGCGGTCTGATTCGGCACGGCGCGGTTGCCCGACATCGAGCCGACGAAGGAGATGCTGCCGCCGCCATCGGCCGCCATCATCTCGCCGCCGACCTGGATGGCGAGGTACGCATGGCGCAGCACGATGTCGAATTGCGCGTTCCAGCCGGCGTCGTCCACGTCGGCCAGGGGCTTGATGCCCGCCACGCCGATGATGTCCACCACGCCGTGGACACGGCCGAAGGCCTTGCGCGCGGTCACGAACACGCGCTGCATGTCGGCGCGCGAGGTGACGTCCGCCGCGCAGGCCACGCCGCCGACCGCCTCCGCGACATTGCGCGCGAGTTGCTCGTCGCGGTCGACGCACAGCACCCGCGCGCCGGCCTGGGCCAGCGCGTGGACGGCCTGCTCGCCGATGCCCTGGCCGGCGCCCAGCACCACGAAGCCGCGGCCGTCCAGGCGCAGCAGGGAAAGGTAGTCGGGGGTGGCGTCCGGCCCGCTATTGCTCATGATCGGTCCTCAAGCCGGCGCGACTTCGCGATGCGAGGGCAGCAGGCCCTGCCACGCCGCGCCGTCCTCCAGCTCCGCGTCGCAGGCACCGACGCCGCTCAGGTCCACGCCCACTCCCACGGGTGGCTTGTTGTCCATCACGCGCCTGACGGAATCGAGCAGCACGCGCCGCACGCGCATCACGGCCTGGTCGGCCGGCACCAGGTGCTCCTTCGAGCGGTCGTAGAAGGCACCCTGCGACAGCGCGATGGCGGCATCTTCCACCTCGACGCCGCGCAGGCCGGTCCAGCTCTCCTTCATCCGCTCCCGGCTCTGCCCGAAGGCGTCGGCCCACGTGGCGGTGAACGCGCATGTCTTGCGGTCGTAATAGCGCTGGTCGTCCAGGCCCAGCAGCTCGACGATCTTGTCCTCGGTCACCGGCGCCTCGCCGTGGACGATGATGTAGGTGCTGGTATGGGTGTCGTCCTCGGGCACTTCCAGCACCGTGAACAGGAAGGCGGGCGCGGGAATGACGCGGCCGTAAGGGACGATGAACGGCACCACGCGTGCGTTCTTCACTCCCTGCTTGCCGATCTTGCGCAGGGCGACGTACTGGAAGCCGAAGGCCGTGTCCTCCATCTTCAGCGCCGGCTCGAGGTCGTTCGACGAAAGCGCCGCCGGATTGATCACGTCCTGGTTCGGCTGGAACTCGTTGTCTTTCCAGCCCGGGCGCGCCATGTTCGTGTGCAGCACGCCGACGTGCGAGGAGTCCTCGCCGCCTTCCACCAGCTGCAGGTAGTTGCAGCCGACGTTGATGCGCAGCACCACGCGGTGCTCCGGCTTCGCGTCCATGAAGGCATAGCGCGAGAACCCGGGCTGCAGTTCCCTGGGACCGACATAGGCCCAGACGACGCCGCCTTCCTCGTGTACCGGGAAGGCCGGCGCCTTCATGCGGGCGCGGTACTTGGGGTCGCTGTTGTTCGGCGTTTCCAGCACGGCGCCGGCCGCGCTGAACTTCCAGCCGTGATAGAGGCAGCGCAGGCCGCCCTCCTCCACCCGGCCCAGGGCCAGCGAGGCGCCGCGGTGCATGCACAGCTCCTCGAGCACGCCGACCTGGCCGTTGCTGTCGCGGAAGGCGACGTAGTCCTCGCCCAGCAGCCGCACCCGCAGCGGCGCCGCGTCGGGCTGCGCCAGCTGCGCCGAGGTGCATACGGGGTGCCAGTAGCGGCGCATCATGTTACCCATCGGGGTGCCGGGGCCGACGCGGCAGATCAGGGCATTGTCTTCGCGGTTCAACATTTTGAATTCCTCGTTCAGTTCACTTGCTGGCGGGCCGGGCCCGAAACGATCTTGTGGTGGGGCACCAGGGTGCGCCAGTCCTGATCCGGCCCGATCTCGCCGAAGGTCCCGACCGCCCGGCCTACTTCGGCGTCCAGCGCCGGGATGGCCTGGCCGTCGCGGGCCGCGCGGGCACAGGCCAGCAGGCTTCGGTAGAGGCGGCTGATGGCGATGTCCGCGGTGGACAACATCTCCTGCGAACGGTCGCGCAGCGCGCCGCTGGAGACGCTGCAGGCGGCGTCTTCCTGGGTGAAGCTGTCGAAGCCGGTGAAGTGGCCCGCGCGCTGCTGCGCGCGGTCCTGCCGGTAGCCGTTGCGCCAGTCCATCGCCGCCTCGCTGTCGCAGGTGGCGGCCGTCATTCCGTACTTGGCGAGCGTGGGCTCGTCCAGGCCGACGAAGGCCAGCTGCTGGCCGCGAAGCGGCTCCACGCCGATCGCCTTCTCCGGGTTCCACCACACATGGTAGAAGTTGCAGCGCTCGTCGTTCACCGGCACCACCGCGAACCAGAGGTCGCCGTTGGGGTTGGCCACGAAACAGGGCGCGATGAAGGATGCGATGCGCGCCATGCGCCCGACGCCGCTCGGCCGCATGGCGACGTAGTGGAAGCCGAAATCCGTCTCGTCGGCTTCGATCGCCGGCGAGGCGTCGAACTGCATGTGGGTCGTCTTCTTCGCGAAGTCGAGATCCACGCCGTTGGTCTTCGCCAGGCCCGAAGCATGCAGCACGGTCAGGTGCGACGAATCGACCAGCCCCTCGACCACCTGCACGTAATTGCAGTTCGCCACCGCCACGGCATTGATTCGATGGGCGTCATCCTGCTCCATGAAGGGCCACTTCGGGAAGGCGGGTTCCTGGCCCTTGGGGCCGAGGTAGGCCCACAGCAGGCCGCCGGCTTCGCGCACGGGGTAGGTGCGGCCCCTGATCCGTTCCTTGAACTTCGGGTCGGCAACGTTGGGCGTCTCCAGCACCTGGCCGTCCACCGCGAACTTCCAGCCGTGGTAGATGCAGCGCAGTCCATCGCCCTCGGCGCGCGCCAGCTGCATCGATGCGCCCCGGTGCAGGCAGTGCTCCGCATACAGGCCCGGGCGGCCCTTGTCGTCGCGCCAGGCGATGAATTTCTCGCCCAGCACCTCCAGGGCCTTCGGCTCTCCGCCGGGTTCCGGCAGGTCCGCCAGCTGCGCGACCGGCAGCCAGAAGCGGCGCATGGCGGCGCCCATGGGGGTGCCGGCGCCGGTGCGGCACATCAGTTCGTTGTCTTGCTGGTTCAGCATCGCGTTCCTTTCGGTTCGGAAGTGGGTTGTCTAAAGTTCGACCACGAGCCGCGGCGTGCGCGCGCGCGAGCAGCACGGCGTGAAGCAGTCGTTGCGCGCGTGCTCCTCGTCGGTCAAATACAGGTCGCGGTGGTCCGGCACGCCGCCCGCCACCCTGGTGATGCAGGTGCCGCAGACGCCCTGCTCGCAGGACAGCGAAAGCGGAAAGCCGGCCTCGAGCAGCGCCTGTGCCGCGCTCTGGTCGGCGGCGACGGGGATCACCCGGCCGCTGCCCTTGATCTCGAGCTCGAACGGGCCGTCGGCGGAATGGTCGATCGGGGCGGCGGCGAAGTATTCGCGGTGCAGGCGTTCCTCGGCCCAGCCCAAGGCACGGGCGGTTCCGAGGATGTGGTCCATGAAGCCGGTCGGGCCGCACACGTACAGGTGCTTGTAGTCCGCGGGCGCCCCGATGGCGGCGCGCGCGTCGAGCTGCTGGGCGACGGGGCCGTCGTCGACGTGGACCTGCACCTGCCGCGCAAAGCTGGCGTCACGCAGCCGGTCGACGAACGCCATCCGCGGCAGCGCGCGGCCGCAGTAGTGCAGTTCGAACGGACGACTCTCCTCGGCCAATTGCTGGGCCATGCACAGGATGGGCGTGATGCCGATGCCGCCGGCGAACAGCAGCGCCCGGGCCGCGCCGTCATGCAGGCCGAAGTGATTGCGCGGTGCGCTGATGGCGAGCCGGTCGCCTTGCCGCACCTCGTCCAGCAGCCGGACCGAACCGCCGCGCGACTGGGGATCCCGCAGCACGCTGATGCGGTAGCGACTGTGTTCACCGGGCAATTCGTACAGCGAGTACTGCCGGGTCAGCCCGCCCGGCAGGTGGACGTCGATGTGGGCGCCGGCCTTGAAATCGGGCAGTGCCGCACCGTCGGCGGCAGCCAGTTCGAAGCTGGCGATTCCTTCGGCCAGCTCGCGGCGCTCGGCCACTTTCACTTGCAGGAGGTCGTCCATTGCGCTCTCGATTCGTCTTCCATGGAAGATATCTGGTTAAAAAAAGGGCCGGCGTCAGGCCGACACCGCCGACCGCGGCCGGATCACCACCGGCGATCCGCCCAGGCGGCGCTGCACCAGCCAGCGCGCCAGCCCCAGGTCCATCACGCTTGCGTGTTCCGGGAACCAGTCCGCCAGCGCGCGGGCAAACGCGCGCACCACGTGCGGGTGGCCATCGGCCAGCGCCGCGCGCACTTCATCCACCGATTTCAGGACGGCGGCATGTTCGTCGACGT
>JAQGMU010000038.1 GCA_028292195.1 Ramlibacter sp.
TGGCCCTCACGCTCTACACCAGTGCCTTCCTGGCGGAGATCTGGCGCGGCTGCGTCGCCTCGATCCCGAAGGGGCAGTGGGAAGCGGCGCAGAGCCTGGCGCTGAACTTCGGCGAGCAGCTGCGCAACGTCGTGCTGCCGCAGGCGCTGCGCATCGCGGTGCCGCCCACCGTCGGCTTCCTGGTGCAGGTGGTCAAGGGCACGGCGCTCGCCAGCGTGATCGGCTTCGTGGAACTGACCAAGGCCGGCACCATGATCACCAACGCCACCTTCAAGCCCTTCGTGGTCTACGGCTTCGTGGCGCTCCTGTACTTCGCCCTGTGCTACCCCGTGAGCCTCGCCGCCCGCGGGCTGGAAAGAAAGCTCCATGGCCATCGTTGAAATCAGCGCCCTGCGCAAGTCCTTCGGGCCCACCGAGGTGCTCAAGGGCATCGACCTGCAGGTGCAGCGGGGCGAAGTGGTCGCCATCATCGGCAAGAGCGGCTCCGGCAAGAGCACGCTGCTGCGTTGCATCAACGGCCTGGAAAGCTTCCAGTCCGGCGCGCTCGCGGTGGACGGCCAGGCGCTGCGCCACGGCGACGCCGCCGCCATGCGCACGCTGCGCCAGCACGTGGGCATGATCTTCCAGAGCTTCAACCTGTTCCCGCACCTCACGGTGGGGCGTAACGTCATGCTGGCGCCGACGCTCGTGAAGAAGGCCGCCCGCGGCGCCGCCGAGGCGCAGGCGCGCAAGCTGCTGGAACGCGTGGGGCTGGCGGAGAAGTTCGACGCCCTGCCCGAGCAGCTCTCGGGCGGCCAGCAGCAGCGGGTGGCGATCGCCCGCGCGCTGGCGATGGAGCCGGCCGTGCTGCTGTGCGACGAGATCACCAGCGCGCTCGACCCCGAGCTGGTCGGCGAAGTGCTGCGGGTGGTGGAGCGCCTGGCCGAGGACGGCATGACGCTGATGCTGGTCACCCACGAGATGAACTTCGCGCGCCGGGTCAGCGACCGCGTCATCTTCATGCACCAGGGCCGCGTGCACGAGATGGGGCCGCCCGATGCCATGTTCGGCCAGCCGCAGACGCCGGAGCTGCGGCAGTTTCTCTCGTCCCTCCCGAACTAGCGCGCCGCGGGCACAATCCCGCCATGCTCTCGATCCACCGCTTCAAGGCGGCGCTGCTGGCCGCCGCCCTGCTCGCCGGCCCCGTGTTCGCATTCGACCTGCAAGGCCACCGCGGCAGCCGCGGGCTGGCGCCGGAAAACACCCTGCCTGCCTTCGAGCGCGCGCTGGCCCTGGGCGTGAACACACTGGAACTCGACGTCGCACTCACCGCCGATGGCGTGCTGGTGGTGTCGCACGATCCCTACCTGAACCCCACCATCGCGCGCGACCCCGGCGGCCAGTGGCTGCCCGGCACGCGCGGGCCGCTGATCAAGTCGCTGACGCTGGCGCAGCTGCGCGGCTACGACGTCGGCCGCATCCGCCCCGGCACCAGCTACGCCACCACCTTCGCGAGCCAGGAGGCCCGCGACGGCGCCCGGGTGCCGACCCTGGCCGAGGTGTTCGAGCTGGCGCAGGCGCGCAGGGCCGACGTGCGCTTCAACATCGAGACCAAGGTGTTTCCCAACCGGCCGGAAGACACCGTGGCGCCCGAGGTGCTGACGCAGGCCCTGCTGGCCGTCGTGCAGCAGGCCGGCATGCAGTCGCGCGTGTCCATCCAGAGCTTCGACTGGCGCACGCTGCAGCTGGTGCAGAAGCTGGCACCCGCCATCCCCACCGTCTACCTGACGTCGCAGACCGCCAGCAGCGACAACACCGCGGACCCGGCGTGGACGGCGGGCCTCAAGCTCGCCGACCACGGCAGCGTGCCGCGGATGGTGAAGGCCGCCGGCGGCGCTGCCTGGTCGCCCAATGCGCCCGCCGTGACCGAAGCGCTGGTCAAGGAGGCGCATGCGCTCGGCCTGCAGGTGATCCCGTGGACGGTGAACAGCCCGGCGGACATGGACCGCCTGATCGCCTGGGGCGTGGACGGCCTGATCACCGACTACCCCGATCGCCTGCGCGAGGTGATGGCCAGGCGCGGGCTGCCCTTGCCTGCGCCCGCCGCGAACTAGCAGCGCATCAGTGGGTGTGCCGATGGTGCGCATCCGGGTAATGCGGATGCGCGTGGACCACCGGCTCGTGGACGTGCGGATGGCTGTGGCGCGTGCCGGCCGGCAGCGGCGGCACGTGGGCATGGTCGTGGTGGCCGTCGCCCGTGCCGTGCTCGTGCGCGTGGTCATGCTGCATCGCCTCGTGCGCATGCGCGTGCTCGTGCCGCTCGGTCAGGTGCAGCCAGACCCCTGCCGCCATCAGCAGGGCCGCCGCGGCCAGTTGCCACGTGACCGGCTCGCCCAGCAGCGCCACTGCCAGCAGCGCGCCGAAGAACGGCGCCACCGAGAAATACGCCCCGGTGCGCGCGGTGCCCAGTTGCCGCAACGCCAGCACGAACAGCACCAGGCTCACGCCGTAGCTCACCAGCCCGAGCACACCGGCGCCCAGCACCACACGCAGCGGCGGCCAGTGCGCGCCCAGCAGCAAGGCGATGGCGAGGTTGGTCGTGCCCGCCACCAGGCCCTTCACCATCGCCAGCCAGGACGCGTCGGCCAGCGACACCTTGCGCGTCAGGTTGTTGTCGACGGCCCAGGCCAGGCAGGCCGCGACCACCAGCAGCATGGGCAGCCAGCCGCCCGCGGACGGCCCCTGCGGCGCGCCGAGCACGAGCCCGCCGGCAACGATGCAGGCCATGCCGGCCGCGACCCGGCGGTCGACGTTCTCGCGGAACACGAACCACGCCAGCAGCGCGGTCAGCACCGCCTCCGCATTCAGCAGCAGGGACGCCTGCGACGCCGGCAGGCTGGACAGCCCCAGCAGCAACAGCACCGGGCCGATCACGCCGCCCGCCACGATGGCGCCTGCCAGCCAGGGCCACCCGCCGGGTGCGAGGCGTGCGCGCGGGCCGGGTTGCAGCCGGCGCAGCAGGGCCAGCCCCAGGCCGGAGCCGAGATACAGCAAGGCTGCGAGCAGCCAGGGGCCGACCTCGTGCAGCAGCAGCTTGGCCAACGGCGCGGCGCCGCCGAACAGCAAGGCAGCGCCCAGCGCCGCGGCGACGCCGGGTGCGAGCAGTGGCTGGCGAGTCATGGAGGGGATGATGCCAGCCGCGCGCAAACGCGCGGTGAAGGCAGGAACGACACTGCCGGACGCGAAGGCCCGGCAGTGGGATGGGACGCAGGCCGGTCGGCCCGCGCGCTCAGCGCAGGATCTTGGCGATCACGTAGCCGGCGGCGAAGGCGACGCCCAGCGCGGCCAGCGGGTTGGCGCGGACCTGCTCGCGGGCCATGTCGCCGTATTCCTGCTGCAGGCTCATGACCTTGTCGCTGCTCTTGCCGATCTTCTGCTCGAGGGTGTCGACCGCTTCGTGCAGGGTCTGGGCGACCTTGCGGACGCGATTGACGTCCCCATTGAGGCCGTTGGCGCCGGTGCCGCTCTGGCCCTGTTCGGCGCTGGTGGGGAAGGGGGTGGTGGCGGTTTCAGCGTTCATGGGGTTTCCTCTCTCGGGAAGTTTCGTTGCGGTAGATGCCGACCGATGCCGGCGGAAGCGTTGACTGTAGGAAGCCCAGCCTTTGGCGACTGTCGGAGAATCCGCCGCTCCCGCTGTAGGACTTGTCCTGCCTGCGCACAGATGGCCGCCTCAAGCCCGAATTTTGCACCGCTGGGCCGCGCCCCATAATGCCGCGCATGCGGACCTCCATCACCAGCGTCGCCGGCATCCTGGTCGGCCACTTCACCGACCCCCGCCGGCCGACCGGCTGCACCGTCGTCCTGGCACCCGGCAGCGCCGTGGCCGGGGTCGACGTTCGCGGCGCGGCCCCCGGCACGCGCGAAACCGACCTGCTGCACCCTTCCAACGTGGTGGAGCGGGTGCACGGCGTGCTGCTCTCCGGCGGCAGCGCCTGGGGCCTGGACGCCGCCAGCGGCGTGATGCGCTGGCTGGACGAACAGGGCATCGGCATGACCGTCGGCCCCGCGCGGCTGCCCATCGTGCCGGGCGCGGTGCTGTTCGACCTGGCGCTGGGCGACCAGCGCATCCGGCCCGACGCCGCGGCGGGCTACGCCGCCTGCCAGGTCGCCGGCGCCGAAGCACCGGACGAAGGCTGCGTCGGCGCCGGCGCCGGCGCGGTGGTGGGCAAGATCTTCGGCTTCCACCGCGCGATGAAGGGCGGCATCGGCAGCGCCTCCATCACCGTGGACGGCGTGACCGTCGGGGCCATCATCGCCTGCAACGCCCTGGGCGACGTTGTGGACCCGGAGACGGGCACGGTGATCGCCGGCGCCCGCACCGAGGATGGCCTGCGGCTGATGGACACGCGGCGCGCCCTGCTGCGCGGCGACGCGCCCCAAGCCATCCTGGCCGGCGGCAACACCACCATCGGCGTGATCGCCACCGACGCGGAGCTGACCAAGGTGCAGGCCGGCCGCCTGGCCACGATGGGACACGACGGGCTGGCGCGCGCGATCAACCCCGTCCACACGCAGTCCGACGGCGACACGCTGTTCGCGCTGGCCACCGGCGGGAGCGGCAAGACGCTCGGCATGATGACGCTGGGCACGATGGCGGCCGAAGCCTGCGCGCTGGCGACGGTGCGGGCGATCCGCGCGGCGCGCGGCGTGCGGCTGGGCCAGCTCCACCTGCCGGCGGCGGGCGAGCTGGCATGAAGCCGGGCATGAAGCCGGTGCGGGCCTTGCGCTACACGCTGCTTTCGATCCGCGACCTGCTGGTCTCGGCCGGCCCCGTCGTCCTGCTGGCGGTGGCACTGCTGGTGCTGGCCTACCTGTGGCTCGACCCGAACCCGCCCAAGCACGTGACGCTGGCGACCGGGCCGGCCCAGAGCGCCTACGAGGAATTCGGCAAGCGCTACCAGAAGGCGCTGAAGGCCTATGGCATCGAAGTCGTGCTGGTGCCCAGCGAAGGCTCGCCGGCCAACCTGAGGCTGCTGCGCGCCGGCAAGGCGGACCTCGGCTTCGTCCAGGGCGGCAGCACCGACCGCAATGCCAACGAGGAAAGCGGCATCGTGTCGCTGGGCAGCCTGTTCCTGGAACCGCTGTGGCTGTTCTACCGCGCCGACGCCGCGAAGAACGCGCCCGGCGGCGTCTTCAGTTCGCTCACCCAGCTGCAGGACATGCGCGTGAACGTGGGCTTCCGCGGCAGCGGCTCACCCTTGCTGATGCGCAGGCTGTTCGAAGCGAACAACCTCGATCCGGCGACGCTCAAGCTGTCCCGCCTGGACCAGACCGCGGCCACCGTGGCCTTCCTGAACGGCGAGCTCGACGCCATCGTGTTCGCCTCGGCGCCGGAGTCGCTGATGGTGCAGATGCTGTTGCAGACGCCGGGCGTGAAGCTGATGGACTTCAGCCAGAGCGAAGCCTATTCGCGCCGCCTGCCCTTCCTGACGCCGGTGCTGCTGCCGCGCGGCATTGTCGACCTTGCGGGCGACAAGCCGCCGCAGGACGTGCGGCTGGTGGCCACGACCACCGCCCTGCTGGCACGCGACACCACGCATCCCGCGCTGCTGCAACTGTTCTCGCAGGCCGCGCGCGACCTGCATGGGCCGGCAGGCTGGTTCAACCGCGCCGGCAGCTACCCCACCATCGAGCTCAGCGAATACCCGATCTCGCGCGAGGCGGAACGGGCCATGCGCAGCGGCCAGCCCTTCCTGCAGCGCTGGCTGCCGTTCTGGATCGCCAACCTGGTGGAGCGGATGTGGCTGGTGCTGGGCATCATCCTGGCGGTGCTGCTGCCGCTGACGCGCATCGTGCCGCCGCTGTACCAGTTCCGCATCCGCTCGCGGGTGTTCCGCTGGTACGGGCAGTTGCGCGACATCGAGAACCGGCTGCACGACGGGCCGGGGCACCATCCGGAACTGGTGCGCGAGCTCGACGCACTGGACGACAAGGTCGGCCGCATCAGCGTGCCGCTGGCCTACGCCGACGAACTCTACGCGCTGCGCAACAACATCGAAGTGGTGCGCCGCAAGGCGGCCTAGGAGCCTGGGCGGCAGATCAGCGGGTCGTCCGGGTGGTGTAGGACGCGGTCATCACGCCGCTGCCGCTCATGCGGCCCTTGAGTTCGGCCAGCTGCTCTTCCAGCTCCGCGGCTTCGCGCGCGCCGAGGCGGGCGTTGGCGATGTGGCGGCGCGTCTCGAACGGCAGCTTGGCGGTGTTGCGGCCGTTCCAGGCATTGCGGCCCTTGCTGGACAGGTTGTAGTAGATCGAGACGCCTTCGCGCAGCTTGCTGGCTTGCTGCTCGGGGGTCAGCTTCAGGCCGGCGATGCGGTGGGCGCTCCAGACGGCGGCGTCACGCATGTGCAGCGCGGCGGCGTGCACGGCCTCCACCGGGTCGGCCGGGTTGACGATGCCCATCGCCTTCGCCGTGGCCGGCTCGAACTGCGCGATGCCCAGGTTGGGCGTGCCGTCCTTGCTGGCGCCCATGCGCGGGATCCAGCTGGTCTCGGCATTGATGATGCCGTAGACGTCGCGGTAGCTCAGGCCCACCTCGGCCAGGTCGGCGCGCTGCGCCGCGGACTGGGCCAGCAGCAGGCGCGACTGGGCGTCGGGGGTCTTCAGTTCGCTGCCGCCGAAACGCACCGGCAGCCAGCGCAGCTTGTCGCGCAACTGGTCGAAGCTGCCGTCCACCTTGAACTTGAACGAGGAAGCGGCGGCCTGGGCCACGACCAGGGGAGCGGGGCCGGCGGCAGTGATGGCGGCGAGGGCGGCCTGCGCCGTCTGCACCGTGCCGCCATGTTGCCGCTGAGCCAGCGTATTCGGAACGGTGGGCGACACCGCGATGGAACCAGTCAGGCCGGCGCCGATGAGGCAGACCAGCGCCAGGAGGTTCGGCACGCGGGCCGCTTGCGATGCGATGCGCTGATTCATTCTTTCTGTCTCCTCATCGAAAAACGCGAACAAGACCTGTTGAGGGGTCGTGTCGGAGAAAGTTCAGGCCGTTACAAGGCCCCGTCCTACATCGAACTTCCGTTTCGCCGACTGATCCGCGGCAGCGCAAGCGTTCATGCGGTTTTCGCTGGTTCCCGTGGCTGAGGCAGCGTGTCAGCCATCTGCAAGCGTGGCGGCTGGCCCAGCCATTTCGAGGGCGTGAATATTCACGCCTTCACTCGTGGAATGGCGCGCCAAGCCGGCCACCGAACCATTGCATCCGGCGGCGGCGACGGCCTTGCGGCTCAACTTGTATACGTGTATAAATCCCGCCCATGCCTGCCTCATCCATTGCCCAGACCAGCTCGTCGGCCGTCATCCAGCTGCTGAGGCAGTCGCTCGATCATGGCCGCTGGTCGCCGGGTGCGCCGCTGAGGCAGGAAGACATCGCGGCGGAACTCGGCGTCAGCCGCGTGCCGGTGCGCGAGGCCTTCTTCCAGCTGCAAGCCGAGGGCCTGGTGCAAGTCGTGCCGAACAAGGGCGTGTACGTGCGCACGCTCAGCGCCGCCAACCTGCGTGAACTGTTCCGCCTGCGCCGCCTGCTCGAAGGCGACGTGCTGGCCGACGCCGTGCCGCTGCACGATGCGGCCAGCCTCAACCGGCTGGACACGGTGCAGGGCGCGCTCGACAAGGCCGGCGCGGTGGCCGACTGGATCGCCGGCGACCGCGAATTCCACGAGGCGCTCTATGCGCCCGCCGGCCGGCCCGAGACGCTGGCCATCATCCGGCGGCTGCGGCACCAGGTGGACCGCTTCTACTTCGCCCGCATGAAGCCGGGCACCCGCACCCGGGGCTGGCACGAGGAACACCACGCGTTGATCCGCGCGGTGCGGCGGCGAGACGCGGCGGCCGCCTGCAAGGTGCTGGCCGCGCACCTCGCCGAAACGGAACGCAGCGCGCTGGCCGCCCTGGCCAAGGCGTGACAGGAGCAAGCGATGGCCGTCCACACCTGCAAAGTCACCTGGGAACGCGGTGAGGCGTCCTTCACCGACCAGCAGTACAGCCGCGCCCACGAATGGCGCTTCGATGGCGGCGCGGTGGTGCCGGGCTCCAGCTCGCCGCACTCGGTGAAGCTGCCCTGGTCCGATCCGGCGGCAGTGGATCCGGAGGAAGCCTTCGTCGCCGCGGTCTCCAGCTGCCACATGCTGTGGTTCCTGTACCTGGCGGCCGCGCGGGGCCTGCGCGTCGACCGCTATGCCGATGCCGCCGAAGGCCTGCTGGCGAAGATGCCCGACGGCCGCGAGGGCATGACGCAGGTGGTGCTGCGGCCGGACATCGCGTTCTCGGGCGCGCGGCTGCCGGATGCGGCCGCGGTCGGCGAACTGCACCACGAGGCGCACGCGCGCTGCTACATCGCCAACTCGATCCGCAGCGAAGTGCGCATCGAGGGCAGCTGGCACGCGGCCTGAGATGGCGCGCAAGCGCGATCCGCTGCACTACCACGTGTACGTGGTGCAACTGGGCGACGCCGTCTGGAACAACGCGCGCTTTCGCCGCTGCAACCCCGACTACCGCCTCGGCATGCCCTTCGTGTACGTCGGCATGACCGGCCTCGACCCCGACCTGCGCTTCGACAAGCACAAGGCCGGCATCCAGGCCAACACCTTCGTGCGCGAGCACGGCGTGCGGCTGCTGCCGGACCTCTATGCCGTCTACAACCCGATGCCGTATCGGGCCGCGGTGGAGATGGAGGTGGAGTTGGGAATTGCGTTGCGCGAGAAGGGATACGGGGTCTGGCAGGCGTGATCGATGCGCGACGCAACTGCGCCGGGCTCGCCCAACGCAATCACGCTGGATTCGTACAAGGCACGTAGGCTGGGTTGCGCGGAGCGCACCCCAGCGCTGGGGTCGCTGCGCGAACCCAGCCTACAGGGTCGCGCATCCCCATTTTGGCAAAGCGAACCCGGCAGCGAAGCGAACCGGTTCAGAGGCTATTGCGCCACGCCGCCCGCGCCACGGCATCCAGCGCGCCATCGACCACGGCCTGTGTCGAGACCAGCCGCAGCGTCCCTTCCGCCATCATCTCCTGCAGCCGGCGGCGGGTCATCGAACGCGTGGCGCCGGCGGCCTGCGCGAACAGGAACAGCATTCCGTGCGGGCTGGCCCAGGTCAATTGCCAGCGCTCCCAGCCCTCGCCCGGCAGCTCCACCCAGGCGCCCGGACGCAACTCCACCGGCGGCAGCGTTTCCGGCTCGGGCCGGTCCCATCCGGACGGCGCCCGCAGCTCCGGCACGAAGCCGGAATCGTGGATCTCCATCGGCGCCAGCCAGGTGTCGACGCCGGGCGGCAACGGCATCGGCTCGGAGATGTGCGGTTCGGCGCCGGCGGCAGAGAACCTGGCCAGCACGCGCAGCTGGCGCAGCAGGGCCTGCCAGCGCGCGGTTTCGGCAGCGGGGTGCTCGATGCTGGCCAGCCCGGCCTCGATGCGACTCGCAAGTTGCCCGGGCTGCGCTCCGGCGCGGCCGGCCAGCGCCGGCTGCACGCTCCACAGCACGCCCTGCACCACGGCTGCCCAGTCGCCCGGGTCTTCGGTGCCGCGGTCGTCCATCAGCCGTGCCTGGGCCATCACCTGGGCCCAGGGGCCGGCCAGGAAGGCCAGCGCCTGCGCCGGCGCGCCGGCGGCATCGGGCCGCTCGCGCACCTGCAGCGCGATGCGGTCGGCCAGCAGGTTGCGCTGTTCGGCGCGCACCAGCGCGCGCACGGCACGCTCGCGCCCGCGGCGGCCGCGCGGCTGCACCTCGGCCCAGGCGTCGTGCAAGGCGGCCAGCGCGATCTCGAACGGCTCGGTCCCGGCCGAGCGCGTCTCCAGCAGCACTTCCACCGCCTGCAGCAGGCCTTCGAGGAATTCACGGAAGCCGGGCGCGGCCGTGCTGCTCCAGGCCAGGCTGCGCTGCGTCACCTCTTCCAGCAACTGGCGTGCCGGATGCTGGCGGTCGCTGAAGAAGCGCGGGTCGGCCAGCGCCAGCCGCAGCAGCGCCGGCTCCAGGTCGCGCACGGCTTCCTGCATGGGAGGCAGCAGCCGGGGGTCGTCGGCCAGGTTCTCCACCATCAGCCGCACCACTTCCAGCCCCAGCACCTGGGCCGGCGTGCGGGCCTCGCGGTGCAAGGCGGCGCGGAAGGCGGCGCGGCTGCCGGCGGCGTTGTCCGGCATTGCCGCCTGGCGCTGGCGCAACTGCTGCAGCAGCTGGTCGACCTTGCGCATGTCCTGCAAGGCCATGAAGGCCGCAGGAACGGTCTGGGAGAAATCGCTGGGGGGTGAGTCGCCAGGCGCGGCTGCGGCGCCGCCCCGGGCCCCCGGCTCGCCGGCCAGCAGGCGCTGCAATTCGCGGATCGTCATCTGGGTCGCGTGGTCGCCGCCTTCGGCGGCCGCCGGCGCAGCCGGGGCGGCGGCCACGCCCTGCGCCACCAGCATCGCCGCCAGTTCGCCGTAGGTACGGGCCAGCTCGGGCGCCATCGCCAGCGGCAGGTAGCGCAGCCAGCGCCGTCGCACGGTGGACGACACCGGGCTCTGGCGCGCCAGCCGGTGCAGGGCGCGCACGTAGACCTCGGGCCGCAGGGGGTGCCGCTGCATGCCGCCGGCCGGAGCCAGCTGCGCCGCGGCCAGCAGCGTTTCGAACGGCGCCAGCTGCGCCTGCACTGCGCGCTGCAGGGCCTCGCCGGCGCGCAGCACGTGCACGTTCTCCTGCAGCTGTTCGTCGACCAGCAGCGGCAGGCTGTCGAAACTCAGGGGGGTGGCGCGGTCGCCGGCGATGGCCTGGGCGAATTCGGCCAGCAGCGCCTGGGGGAAGCCTTCGGCCAGGGCCGATTGCTGCTCGCGCGCAACGGCCAGGGCGTCCAGCAGCAGGTTGCGCTCCACCACGTCGCTGATGGATTCGGCCTGCGCCGGCAGTTCCGCCAGGGCACGCCGCAGCGTGGCCTGCATCAGGGCAGCGCCTTGCGCCGCCGCCTCCTTGATGCAGGCCCGATAGATGGCCTGGTACTGGGGTTGCGTGTTGCCGCTCATGGCGGCTGCCCCTCCTGCGCGATGTTATGGGTCCCCCGCTTGCGCGGGGATGACCCCGCTAGCGCGAGGTCACTTCAGTGCTTTATAGCGGAACCGGTGCGGCCTTGCACCCTCTTCGCCCAGGCGCTTCTTCTTGTCCGCCTCGTATTCCTGGTAGTTGCCGTCGTAGAACACCCACTTGCCTTCGTCTTCGGCGGCCAGGATGTGGGTGGCAATGCGGTCCAGGAACCAGCGGTCGTGGCTGATCACCATCACGCTGCCGGCGAATTCCAGCAGCGCGTCTTCCAGCGCCCGCAGGGTTTCGACGTCCAGGTCGTTCGACGGTTCGTCCAGCAGCAGGGTGTTGCCGCCTTGCAGCAGCGTCTTGGCCAGGTGCAGCCGCCCGCGCTCGCCACCGGACAGCGTGCCCACCTTCTTCTGCTGGTCGCCGCCGTTGAAGTTGAAGCGCCCGCAGTAGGCGCGGCTGGCCATCTGGAACTTGCCGATGTTGATCAGGTCGAGGCCGCCGGAGACGTCTTCCCACACGGTCTTGTTGTTGGCCAGCTCGTCGCGGTGCTGGTCGACGAAGGCCATCTGCACCGTCTTGCCGATCTTCACTTCGCCGGCGTCCGGCTTTTCCTTGCCGGCGATCATCTTGAACAGCGTCGACTTGCCGGCGCCGTTGGGGCCTATGATGCCGACGATGGCGCCGGCCGGCACCTTGAAGCTCAGGTTGTCCATCAGCATCCGGTCGCCGAACGACTTGCTGACGCCAACGAACTCGATCACTTCATGGCCGAGGCGCTCGCCCACCGGGATGAAGATCTCGTTGGTCTCGTTGCGCTTCTGGTATTCGTAGTCGCTCAGTTCCTCGAAGCGGGCCAGGCGCGCCTTGCTCTTGGCCTGGCGGCCCTTGGGGTTGGCGCGGGCCCACTCCAGCTCCTTCTTCATCGCCTTGGTGCGGGCGTCCTCGGTGCGCTGCTCACCCTCGAGGCGGGCTTCCTTCTGCTCCAGCCAGGTGGAGTAGTTGCCCTTGTAGGGAATGCCGACGCCGCGATCGAGTTCCAGGATCCACTCGGCGGCGTTGTCCAGGAAGTAGCGATCGTGGGTGATGCCGACCACGGTGCCGGGGAAACGCGCCAGGAACTGTTCCAGCCATTCGACCGATTCGGCGTCCAGGTGGTTGGTGGGTTCGTCCAGCAGCAGCATGTCGGGCTTGGACAGCAGCAGGCGGCACAGCGCCACCCGGCGCTTCTCGCCGCCCGACAGGTTCTTGACGACCGCATCCCAGGGCGGCAGGCGCAGCGCGTCGGCCGCGATTTCCAGCTGGTGCTCGCTGTCGGTGCCGGCGGTGGCGATGATGGCTTCCAGCTCGCCCTGCTCCGCCGCCAGGGCGTCGAAGTCGGCGTCCGGCTCGGCATAGGCGGCATACACCTGTTCGAGCCGCGCCTTGGCCTTGAGCACCTCGCCCATGCCGCTTTCCACCGATTCGCGCACGGTCTGCTCGGGCTCCAGCTGCGGCTCCTGCGGCAGGTAGCCGATGCGCAGGCCGGGCATGGGCGTGGCCTCGCCCTCGTATTCCTTGTCGATGCCCGCCATGATCTTCAACAGGGTCGACTTGCCGGAGCCGTTGACGCCCAGCACACCGATCTTGGCGCCCGGGAAGAAGGACAGGGAGATGTCCTTCAGGATCTGCCGCTTCGGCGGCACGATCTTGCCGACGCGGTTCATGGTGTAGACGTACTGGGCCATAGAGGAGTTCTGCGGGATTTCTGCGGGGAAACCGCAGATTATCCCGCATGACGAAATGCCAGGCCGGCGTACGGATACAACCGGCGGCGGGCCAGCCGCCGCCGCCGCTATTTCTGGCTCTTCACCAGCGCCAGGATGCCGGTTTCGGTGGCGTTCTTCAGGAAGCTTTCCTGGTCCGACTTCCACTTGGCGCGGAAGGCCTCCGGTCCGGCATAGGTGATCGCGAGCCCGGCCTGCTGGGCCGCCTCGATGAACTCGGGCTCGGCGGCAATGGCCCTGAAGCCCGCCACCAGGTGGTTGCGCACCGCCGGCGGCAGGTTCTTCGGCGCGGCCACGCCATTCCAGCTCAGCGACTCCACCGGCCAACCTTTCTCCGCCACGGTCGGCACGTCGCGGAACAGCGGCGCATCGAAGCGCTTTTCGGCGAACACCGCGAGCACCCGCAGCTTGCCGGCGGCGAGCTGCCCGGAGAATTCCACCGGCGTGGCGACGGTGGCATCGATCTGCCCGCCCAGCAATCCCGTCAGCACCTGCGCGCCGCTGTTGTAGGGGATCTGCGTCCACTTGACGTTGGCGCTGCGCGCCAGCGTTTCCATCGCCACGTGGCTGCTGTTGCCAAGGCCGCTGTGGCCATAGGTGAACTTGCCCGGGTTCTCGCGCGCATACCGCACCAGATCCTCGATCGTCTTCCACGGTGCATCCGCGCGCACCGCCAGCACCTGCGGAATCGTGCTGACCCAAGCGATCGGCTCGAGGGCTGTGACGTAGTTATAGCGGGTGTCGCCGTACACGGGCCGGATCGCCGCGCTCGAGGTGACGGCGCCCAGCGTGTAGCCGTCCGGTGCCGCCGCGACGACTTCGTTCCAGCCCACGGTGGCGCCGGCGCCTGGCTTGTTGACGATCACCAGGTCCTGGCCCAGGTGCCTGGGCGCGTACTTCTTCATCAGCCGCGCCAGCAGGTCGGTGCTGCCGCCGGGAGCGAAAGGCACGATCAGCGTGATCGGCCGGGCCGGATATTTCGAATCGGCCTGCGCGAAGGCCGCGCCGGCGGCGAGCGCCAGGGCCGCGGCCAGCAGCCGGCGGCGGGAAAGCTTGTCCATCTTGTCTCCTTGTCTAGTTCGCGACCTGGCGCTGCAGGTCGCCGTGCAGCGCCAGCAGCCGGTCCGGGTCGAGCAGCGTGTAGATGCGGTGGTTCAGGTCGGTGGCGGCCGCAAACGCGGTGAATTCGTCAGCCAGCCGCGGCAGGTCGGACAGGCGCTCCCGCAGCAGTGCATCGAAGCCGGCGTCGGCGCCGTGCTGCTTCAGCCGCTGCGTGAGCATGACCGCGTGCGCCACCAGCCGGAACGCCCGCACGTAGCGCACGAAGGCATCGAAGCTGTCCCGCAGCGATTGCCGCGCAAGCGCGGTCAGCCCTTCGTGCCCGGGCTGCGCCTGCGCCTGCAGGGCCAGCACGCGCGCCAGCGCCTCGTCCTTTTCGGCCAGGATCGCGCGCAGGTTGGCTTCGTCGGTGGCAAGCGCGCCGGCCTTCTCCGGAACCCATTCCTTCAGGCTGTTCTTCTTCTCGGCCAGCCACAGCGCATGCGCGAGGCTCACCGGCAGCTGGCTCGAGTCGGAAAACACGCAGTCGTTGACGTAGGCGGTACGGCGCACGATGTCCCAGGTCGGCTCCAGCACGCCCTGCATCCAGGCAGCGGCGGCGTGCGCCTGCCCGGCGTCCAGGCCCGGCTGCAGCCAGCCGATGTCCCGCAGCCAGTCGAGGTAGATCGTGGTGCGGTCGGCGGCCAGGTCGTTGGCGAGCGCGGAAAACGCGTACAGGTTGACGAAGTTCAGCGTCTGGAAGGCCGAGTGGCCGTCCAGGCTTTCCCAGTCGGTGCGGACGATCACGCCGCTCACGCCCCGGTCCCTGGCCAGCCCCAGGCGCCGCTGGTAGTCCGCGGCCATGGCGCTGATGCCGATGCCCCAGCCGTAGTACTGGCCCATGGCGTCGTACTCCACCCACTGCGCGTGGCCGGCGATGTTGCCGATGCGCGGGTTGTCGGGGAAGGTGGGATAGAAGTCGTGCGGCGTGTTCTTCAGCGAGATCACCACGTCCGGCGGCAGCTGCACCATGGCGGCGGCGATGTCCTCGTGCGTCTTCGCATCGAAGACGAAGTCGCGGATCACCAGCGTGCGGCCGGCGGCGTGGATCGGCCCGTGCATGGCCGTCGCCAGCCGCAGGAACCAGTCGCGCCGGCTGGTGGTGCGGCACAGTTCGCAGGTGCAGCGGTTCGAGGCGATCGAGACCTTGCTCTCGCCGGTGGCGGGCGCGACGATGATGCCGGCGACCTCGGGAAACTCCTCGAAGAACTCGCGGTACTTGACGCCGGTGAACTCCCACCAGAAGGGCTCGTTGGCGCAGATCGTGCCGCCCTTGACCAGCTCGGGGTGGAACTCGAGCAGGATCTCCGGGAAGTACAGCTCCTTGTTCTCGATGTAGACCTGGATGCCGGCCCGGCGCGCCATCTCCAGCACGCGCTTCAGGTAGGCGCGGCGCTGGTACGGGCCGCTGCGGCGCGTCGGCGTGTAGCGGTAAAGCTGCTGGTAGATGTCCTGGTAGCGCTCGAAGATGGAGGCGTACTTCTCGCGCGTGGCGCCGAAGTACTTGCCGGGGTAGACCACCAGGTCGACCAGGTCGTTGCGGTGCAGGACCAGCGTGTTCAGCCCGCGCTGCTGCATGAAGCGCAGCGCGCGCGTCACCCACTCGTAGTCCCAGGCGTACTGGCTGTGGATCTCCAGCGCCCGTACGGCGAATTCGCTCACTCGCGCTTCTTGTCCACGCTGTTCTTCAGCGCCGCCTGCGCCACCTGGTCAAGCGCCTCGTCGACCACCGGCCGGTCGGCCACCACCCGCAACTGGCCGGAGGCGCGCAGCTTGTCCAGGGTGCGGCGGGACATCGAGTGGGCGGCGCCGCCGATCGAGGTGAACATGAACAGTGTCGCGTGCGGGCTGCACCAGGTGAGCTGGGCCCGCACCCACTCGCCCTTGATCGTGATCTCGGCCCAGGTGCCGATGCGCAGCTCTTCGCGCGGGGCATCGGGCAGCGGTTCCGCCTCGGCCAGCGCCGCCGGCACCGTTTCTTCCTGCCCCGGCACGGCCTGCGCTTCCGCTTCGGTTTCGGCCGCCGCCTCGCGCACCCGGGCGTCCTCCAGCGCGGCCCGTTCGGACTCGATGTGCCCCGCTTGCGGGGAGGCGACGCGCTCGGTCTGCATTTCCAGCCCCTCGTCGAGGTAGCCGGACTCCTGGGCTTCGTTCTCGTCCAGCCACATCTGGACTTCATCCGCGGCGTTGTCGCCGAACTGCGATTCCTCGGCCCAGGCGGCATCGGCCGCCTGCTGCGCCTGCTTCGCCTCGAGGGCGTCGCGGCCGTCCTGCACCGCGGCGCGGTGCAGCGTGATCAGGTGGTCGAAGAAGCGCTGGGTCAGCTCCGGCGGGTAGCCGATGCCCTGCAGGCCCTCGCGCAGGCGCTGCAGCAGGCCGGGGATCATCTGCACCAGGCGGCGGGTGCGGCCGCGCTGGGAGGAGCTTTTCTGCACGCTCCAGATCAGGTCGTCCACCAGCTGCCGGTAACCGAAGGGGTCGGAGGAACCGTCGGCGCAACTGAGCTGCGCCTCGGCCACCACCTGGGCCCAGGCGTTCTTCAGGAAGTCGCCGATGAAGTCGGCCACGTCCAGGCCCTGCAGCATCTGCGCGAAGTCGGCCGCGAGCTTCTGCGCCAGCAGGTTGCGCTGCTCGGCATGCAGCAGCGCCCTCGCAGCCTCTTCGCGGCGCTGCTTGGCGCCCACGTCCTGGCCGGACCATTCGTTTTCCAGCTCGTCGAGCATCTCGCCGAAGGTGTCGGCGTCGATGACCTTGCTGGCGAGCCAGCGGCTGGTCTTGTCGATGGTGGCTTCGAAGCGGGCCCAGCCCGGGTCCTGCTCGGAGCTGAAGGCCAGGCTGCGCTGCGTGATGCGGTCCAGCAGCTGGCGCGCCGGATGGTTGCGGTCGCTGAAGAAGCGCGAGTCCTGCTCGGTCAGGCGATGCACCGCCGGCTCGAATTTCTTCAGCTGGCGCTTCAGCGGCAGCAGCAGGCGGCGGTCGTCGCCCAGGTTGTCGAACATCAGCCGCACCACTTCTTCGCCCAGCTGCTGGCCGATGCGGGGCGCGTCCCTGGCCGGCTGCGCCATGTCGGCCAGCATGTCGACGGGCTGCGCCGGCGCGGCCGCCGGCTTGGGCCGCTGCTCGAGACGCTTGACCAGCTCGTCGGTCTTCTTCATGTCCTGCAGCATGGACATCGACGCCGGCACCGTGTGCATGAAGTCGGCCCTCTTCGGCTGGTCGAAGTCGCCGGCCAGCAGCTTGCGCAGCCGGTCCAGCGTGAGCAGCGTCTTCGCCACCGTGTCCGTGACCGGCGCGCCGCTGGCCCCGGTGGCCTTGTTGATGCGCCCTCCCAGCGGCACGGCCGGCTCGACGCCGGTGGAACGCAGCCAGTCAGCCAGCTCGCGGTAGAGCCGCCGCAGGCTCACGCCCAGCAGGCCGGCGGCGGGCACGATCAGCACCTCGCGCACCTGCGCGTCGGGCACCTGCTCGGCCAGCGCGGCCTGCAGGGCGCGCACGAAGACGTCGGGGCGGATCGGGTTCAGGCCCGGCTGGATGGTGCGCCAGCCCAGCATGGTGCTGATCAGCGCATCGAGCGCGGGCAGCGCATCGTCGACCGAGGTCGCGACTTCCTGCTGCGCCCGCGCCACCTCGATGCTCTGGTCCAGCTGCTCGTCCTCGAACAGCTGGAGGTCCTGGAAGCGCAGGGTTTCGGTGGGCTGCTGGTCCTTGCCACCGCCTTCATAGACCAGGCGGGTCAGTTCCTTGACGAAGCTGGCGGTGACCGCCGGCGCCTGCTCGTTCAGGGTCTGCACGGCCTGCTTGACGCTGGGGCGCTGGAAGGCCTGCACACGGCGCGCGCCGGCGGCGGTGGCGCCGGTCTCCAGCCCATGCAGCACGCCGATGAACAACGGCTCCGCTTGCTGCAGCATGGCTGCAAGGCAGTCGTTCAGCGACGGCTGCAATGCGGTGGGGTCGTCTGAAACGCCCACCCGGAGCTTCATCTTGGAGAAAGCCATGGGTCCTGCGGGTTACGGGTTCATTATGGGACGGCCCGACGCGGGCAGCCATTTTTCGCCGCCGTACGGCCCCGTAGCCGGAATGAGCGGTGCAATCGCGCAACGAGCCGACGCTGCCGGGCACGCCGGACGAATCCATGCGACAATCAGGGTTCTTGTGGCGCTCCAGTTGCCCACAAGCTCAGCGTTTCCGCTGGGGACGAAGCTGGGCCCTGCGCCCGCTGGCTCCCGCCTACAAAACCTTCATCTGCCCCACTGGATCCGGCTTGCTTTTGCCCGGAACGGCCGATGCCCCAGCGCCCGGGAAGGCGCTTATCCACTGCATGACATTTGACGAATTGAATCTCGCCCCGGCCATCCTGAAGGCCGTTCGCGAGCACGGCTACGAAATCCCCACCCCGATCCAGGCCCAGGCGATTCCCGCCGTGCTCGAGGGCCACGACCTGCTCGCCGGCGCCCAGACCGGCACCGGCAAGACGGCGGCGTTCACGCTGCCGATGCTGGACAAGCTCAGCAAGGGCCAGGTCAGGACCAACAAGTTCGGCAAGGACGGCGTCGCCGCCCTGGTGCTCACCCCCACGCGCGAACTCGCTGCGCAGGTGGAAGAGTCCATCCGCACGTACGGCAAGTACCTGCCGCTTACTTCCACGGTCATCTTCGGCGGCGTGGGCATGAGCCCCCAGATCGACCGCATCAGGAAAGGCGTCGACATCCTGGTAGCCACACCCGGGCGCCTGCTCGATCTGCAGCAGCAGGGCCATCTGGACCTTTCCACAGTCGAAATACTCGTCCTCGACGAAGCCGACCGCATGCTGGACATGGGCTTCCTGCCCGACGTGAAGAAGATCCTGGCGCTGGTGCCCAAGGACAAGCAGAGCCTGCTGTTCTCGGCCACCTTCAGCGACGAGATCCGCGACCTGGCCCACACCCTGCTGAAGAACCCGCAGAGCATCCAGGTCACGCCGCGCAACACCACCGTTCAGCGCATCACCCAGGTGGTGCACCCGGTCGGCCGCGGCCGCAAGAAGGAACTGCTGGCCCACGTGATCCAGGAGCACAACTGGTCGCAGGTGCTGGTGTTCACGCGCACCAAGTTCGGCGCCAACAGCGTCGCCTAATACCTGACCAAGAAGGGCATCCAGGCGATGGCCCTGCACGGCAACAAGAGCCAGACGGCGCGCACCCAGGCGCTGGCCGGCTTCAAGAGCGGCGACATCCGCGCCCTGGTGGCGACCGA
>JAQGMU010000063.1 GCA_028292195.1 Ramlibacter sp.
AAGGGCAACTACGGCTTCAACGCCGCCAACGACACCTATGGCGACATGATCGAAATGGGTATCCTGGACCCGACCAAGGTGACCCGCACCGCGCTGCAGAACGCCGCGTCGGTCGCGTCGCTGATGCTGACCACGGAAGCCATGGTCGCCGAAGCGCCGAAGGAAGAAGCTCCTGGCGGCGGTGGCGGCGGCATGGGTGGCATGGGTGGTATGGGCGGGATGGACATGTAATGTCCGCCTGAGCCTTTCTGCTCGAGTGACAAGGCCCGCGGCGCAAGCCGCGGGCTTTTTTCATGGGAGGGACCGGATCAGCGCTGCGTGATGCTGCCGTAGATGGTTTTGACTTCCCGCAGTCGCCGGCGGCAGGCCGCGACCTGGACTTTCCTCGCGCCAGCACAAGGAGACACCTGGTCAGGACGGCATCCGCGTCAATGACATGACGGTGCTGGTCGACAGTGGCGCTCGAACCTGAACTTTGATTTGCGCCCTCTCCCCTCCGGGAGAGGGCTGGGGTGATGGGCGGCTCACCCGAAACTTTTTCACTGACTGGCTAAACAACCCGACTTCCCGCTGGATGTACATCCGCCGGTCCGCGATGGTGTTTAGGCCTAAACCCGCGCCTCCTCCAAAGGATGTATTGGGCGAAACTGGGGGCTGACCATGAACCAGGATCCGAACTTCGACCGCCTCATTGCCGAAGCGCTGGAGGCCAGCCGGGACAACCGGACGGAGGCAGCCCTCGCCCTGTTCGCGCAGGCCAGCGCCGTCGCGCCCGCCTCCGGGATACCGCATTTCCTGGCGGGGTCCGAGCACGCCAGCGCCGGCAACATCGAATTGGCGGAGGCCGCGTTCGCGCGTGCCGTGCTGCTGGCGCCGGCGTTCGCGCTGGCGCGCTACCAGCTCGGCCTGCTGCAGTTCAGCTCGCAGCGGCCGGCGATGGCGCTCGTCACCTGGCAGCCCCTGTTCGACCTGCCCGGCGCCGACCCGCTCGGGCACTTCGTGCGCGGCTTCGAGGCCCTGGCGCGCGACAGTTTCGCGGAGGCCCTCGAGCACTACCGCGAAGGCCTGGCCTGCAACGACATCAACCAGGCCATGGCGTCCGACATCCTGCAGGTGGTGACAGCGGTGGAGAAGCTGCCGCGCGGCGAACCGCCTGCGGCCGATCCCGACGCCCGCCACGTGCTGCTGGCCGGCTACGCCAAGCGGCTCCATTGAGGCACGGCCATGACCACCATAGACTCGAACCAGCGCCTCGCAGCGGCCGTGCACAGCGAGGTGCAGGCCTTCCGCGCCCGGCGTGGCCAGCCGGCCGCGCCAACCCCGGCCGCCAGCCGGTCAGCCGCGCACAGCGGCGTCCGCGCCCTGGTCGCGCAACGCGTGCAGGCCCTGGACGCCGACGATCCGCGGCGCAAGCACAAGGCGGTGCGCATCTTCCTGGAGTCCGTGCTGCTGTACGAACTCGGCTGCCAGCTGGTCCAGGACCCCTGCTTCGCGGACATGGTCGACGCCGTCCAGGGCCAGATGCAGGGTGATCCCCAGCTCGGCGCGGCCCTGGACCAGCTCGGCGCCTTCCTGCTTTCCGCATAATGGCCGCATGCCAGCCTATGCCTTCGAGGCACTCGACGCGGAAGGCGCCACCCAGAAAGGCGTAATCGAAGCCGACACGGCCAAGGCCGCCCGCGGCTTGCTGCGCACCCGCGCCCTGGTGCCACTGGAGGTGAAGGCGGTGGCCGCCAGCGACAGCGGGCCGGTCACGGTCAGCCGTGCCCTCTTCACCCGCCCGGTGTTCAGCGCCACCAGCCTGGCCATCTGGACGCGCCAGCTCGCCGGCCTGGTCGTCTCCGGCCTGACGCTGGAGCGCGCCCTGACGGCCCTGGCCGACGAGATGGAGAACGAGCGCCAGCACCACATGGTGGCGGCGCTGCGGGCCGAGGTGAATGCCGGCTCGTCCTTCGCCAAGGCGCTGGGGCGCTTCCCGCGCGAGTTTCCGGACATCTACGTGGCCGTGGTCGGCGCCGGCGAGGCGAGCGGCCACCTGGGCCAGGTGCTGGAGCGGCTGGCCGACGACCTGGAGGAGCGCCAGTCGCTCAACGCCAAGCTGATGGCCGCCACCCTGTACCCGGCCATCGTCACCGTGGCCGCCATCTCCATCGTGCTGCTGCTCATGACCTACGTGGTGCCGCAGGTGGCCAACGTGTTCGCCGGCACCAAGCACGCCCTGCCGCTGCTCACCGTGGTGATGCTGGCCTTCAGCGCCTTCCTGCGCAGCTGGGGGCTGGTGATGCTGGTCGTGCTGGCGCTTGCCTTTGCCGCCCTGCGCTATTCGTTGCGCGCCCCGGCCTTTCGCGAGCGCTTCGACGCCGCCTGGCTCAAGCTGCCGCTGCTCGGGCGGCTTTCGCGCCAGTACAACGCCGCCCGCTTTGCCGGCACCCTGGCCATGCTGGCCGGCGCCGGCGTGCCTATCCTGAAGTCGCTGCAGGCAGCCGCCGAGACTCTGGGCAACCGCTCCATGCGCGCCGACGCGCTCGACGCCCTGGTGCTGGTGCGCGAGGGCGCGCCGCTGGCCTCGGCGCTGGCGCAGAAGAAGCGCTTTCCCGGCCTGCTGGCCATGTTCGCCCGCATGGGGGAGCAGACCGGCCAGCTGCCGCAGATGCTGCAGCGCGCCGCCAACCAGCTGTCCACCGAGGTACAGCGCCGCGCCCTGCAGCTGGCCACGCTGCTGGAGCCGCTGCTGATCGTCACCATGGGCCTGGTGGTCATGCTGATCGTGCTGGCCGTGTTGCTGCCCATCATCCAGCTGAACCAGTGGGTACGATAGGGCGATGGCAATCCCGACCCTCGACGACAAGCTGGTGGTGGCGATCTCGTCGCGCGCCCTGTTCGACTTCGAGGAAGAAAACCGCGTGTTCGAAAGCGGCGACGCCGCCGGCTACATGCGGCTGCAGCTGGAACGGCTGGACCAGCCGGCCAAGCCGGGCATCGCCTTCTCGCTGATCCGCAAGTTGCTGGCCTTCAACGACACCACCTCGCAGCGGGTGGAAGTGGTGGTGCTCTCGCGCAACGACCCGGTGTCCGGCATGCGCGTGTTCCGCTCGGCCAAGGCGAACGGCATCCACCTGCAGCGCGGCGTGTTCACGCAGGGGCGCTCGCCCTTCGGCTACCTGCGGCCGCTGCATGCCACCCTGTTCCTGTCGGCCAACGAGGACGACGTGCGGCAGGCGCTGGCGGCAGGCTTCCCCGCCGCGCGGGTGTTGACCGAGTCGGTGCTGGCCGGCGCGAACTACCCGAACGAGGTGCGCATTGCCTTCGACGGCGACGCGGTGCTGTTCTCCGACGAGGCCGAGCAGGTGTTCCAGGCCCAGGGGCTGGAGGCCTTCCAGCAGCACGAGTCGAACAAGGCCGCCCTGCCGCTGCCCGGCGGGCCATTCAAGCCGCTGCTGCAGGCGCTGCACCGGCTGCAGCAGGCCGGCAACCCGCAGATGCGCATTCGCACCGCGCTGGTCACGGCCCGCAGCGCGCCGGCGCACGAGCGCGCCATCCGCACGCTGATGGACTGGAAGATCAACGTCGACGAGGCCATGTTCCTGGGCGGCCTGCCCAAGGGCGAGTTCCTGCGCGAGTTCGAGCCGGACTTCTTCTTCGACGACCAGACGCGGCACGTGGACCATGCGGCCAAGCATGTGCCGGCGGGGCATGTGGCGTCGGGGATTTCGAATCTTTTGAACTGAAGAGCGCTGGGGTTTCACCCCAGCCTACGACACGTCCGCAGGTCTCCTGTAGGCTGGGGTGAAACCCCAGCAACCCGCCCTAACGCCCCCGCGCCTCGCGCCGGGCAATCCACAACGTCGACGCACTGATCACCGCCCCACCGACCAAGGTCGAGCGGCTCGGCGCATCGCCGAAGGCCACCCAGCCGATCAGCGTGGCCCACACCAGGTCCAGGAACTTCACCGACTGGGTGGCCGAAATGTCGGCCGCGGCATACGAGCGCGTCAGGCAGTAGTGCGCGCAGCTTCCGAGCAAGCCGCAAAACGCGAACACCAGCCATTGGCCCGGTGCCGGCATGGCCCAGTGCAGCAGTGCCATCGGCAGGCTGCAGGCGGTGACGCTGATCGCCTGCCAGGCCACGATCACCTCGGGCCGCTCGTAGCGCGTCAGCGCCTTGGTGACCAGGAAGGAGGCAGCGAACACCGGCGCCGAGGCCAGCATCACCAGGCTGTACAGGCCGGCCTGCCCGGTGAGCTTGGGCGCCACCACGATCAGCACGCCGGCAAAGCCGATGGCGGCGGCCACCCAGCGCTCCCAGCGCATGGCCTCCTTGAACAGCAGCACCGCGCCCAGCATGATGAAGATGGGCGTGGTGAAGGCGATGGCCGTGGTGTCGGCCAGCGTGATGTGCGGGATGGCCAGGAACCAGAGCGCCAGGCCGCCGGTGTGCAACGCGCCGCGAACGAACTGGCCGCCGATGCTGCGCGGCCGGAACCTGCCCAGGCCGGCGCGCAGCATGAAGGGCAGCATCACCAGCACGCCCATCAGGTAGCGCAGGAACTGCACCTGGAACGGGTCGAGCTGCAGTGCCAGCCCGCGCATGAAGGAATTGAGCACGACGAACAGCAGGCCGGCCGTCACCGACCACAGGAGCGCGCGCACGCTCGAGTGCAGTCGCGAAGCGCGCCGGTGCAGCAACTGGGCCCGGCGAACCAGGAAGTGGGGCTTGGCGGCGGGGCGCGTCTGCATCGGTGCGGCCACTATAGGCGCAGCGCCGGAGCAATACGAAAGCACCCCAACCCCACACGCGCAGGCGGCTGTCGTTCCCAGGCAGCCAGGCCCGGGACCCTGCTCACTTGACGGCAGTGCGTTGCCAGCTGAACGGGCCGAAGGCCTGCGCGCTCGCGGCGGCATTGAGCCCGGTGTCCACCGTCAGCTTCAGCCACTCCAGCGGAGTCGTGCTGCCGTGGATGACGACGCGGTGGAAGTTCGGCACGTTGTAGCCGTTGGGCTGGTTGTCATAGGCGTCGAAAGTGCAGGCAACCGCGGCCGCGCCCGAGCTCGGCTCGTATACGCAGGCCGCGCCCTTCGCGAGCGGATTGTCCGAGCGGTAGATGTGCGAGTCGCCATTGAGCAGCAGCACCGGCTTGCCGAAGACCAGGCTGCGCGCGGCGATGATGTCGACGTACGGCTTGTAGCCCGCGATGTGGCTGGCCGGCTTGCCGTCCAGGTCCCACAGGTCGGCCTGCTCCAGGATGACGACCGACGACGCGTTGCTGGCCGCGGCCTGGTCGAACGCCTTCTGCAGCCAGCGCTGGGCGGCCCCGGTGCGGTTGGCGACTTCCTGCGCCTGGGCCGCGCCTTGCGCCGGCGCGCCGTACCAGGGGTCGGTGCCATTGTTGGAACCGCCAGGGATGTTCACCGCCGCGAACAGCACGCCGTCGCGCATGAACCAGGTGTTCTCCACGTAGCCCTGGTCCGCGGGGAAGGCGGCGTCGAACTCCTGCGCCTGCGAATGGACGGCCATGGTCGATCCGCCCAGGCTGCGTCCGGGGTTGGGGAACAGGATGGAACGCACCAGCGCCAGGTTGTCGACCGGATTGCCGCCCGCGTAGTCGACCTGCCTGCCGTTGGCGTCCACCACGAAGGTGACGGTGCCGCTGGTGGCGTTCCAGGTGCCGCCGCCTTCGGCGGCCTTGTGGCAATCGGCCCACTCGTTGTCGCCCGGCGTGTAGACCATGGGATCGGAGATCGTGTTCAGCACGCTGAAGACAGCCCGGTCGTACGCTTCCGTGCAGTATTCCTTGCCCGAATGCAGGTCGCCCGCATGCAGCACCAGCGACACGTCGGGATCTTCATTGATGGACTTCATCAGCGTGGGCAGGGCCTGGAACTGCGAGGTGTCGGTGGGGCCGGTGCCGTAGGGCACGTCGCCGAAAACAGCCGTCGTGAAGCGGCTTTCGCTGCCGCCGCCGCCGCAGGAGGCGAGGCCGGCAAGGGAGAGCAGGAGAAGCAAGGTGACTTTGCGCAAGATTGTTGTCCTTGGTTGTGCCGGCGCGATCGCGGCGCCCAAGTACAAGCCTTGCGCGTGTCAGCCGTGTGACATGCGGCGCTTGCTCGCGCGGCCCGCCGCGGGCGGGTCCGGCGGCGCCAGCGGCAGCCGCGTCTCCGCCTTGACCTCCTTCAGCACCACGCTGGAGCGCACGTGCGTCACGCCCGGCAGCTTGAAAGCGGTCTCGTGCAGGAAGCTTTCGTAGCTCTTGATGTCCGGCACCAGCACCTTGATCACGTAGTCGGCCTGGCCGGTGGTGGCGTAGCAACTGACGATCTGCGGGCAGCCGGCCACGGCGCGCTCGAACTTGCGCACGTCGTCCTCGTTGTGGCGGGTGAGGTTCAGCTCCGCCAGCACGGCCAGCGTGAGGCCGACCTTCTCGCGGTCGACCAGCGCCGTGTAGCCGCGGATGATGCCGCTGGCCTCCATCTCCTTCACCCGCTTCCAGCACGGCGTGCTGGAGAGGCCGACCGACTCGGCCAGCTGCTGCACGGTCTGGCGGGAATCGCGCTGCAGTTCGGCAAGCAGGGCGATGTCGTGTCGATCGAGCTGATTCATTCTCTTTCCTCCGCTTTTTCGAGAATCTCATTCTCCCGCAACGCACGGCCAGGGGAAAGAAAAGAAGCCTATTCCCGCCCCGGCTGCCTAAGCTCACCGCATCGAGCACAAGCTCACAGGACCGCTGCGATGGCCGAGACAACCCGCGCTTCCGACACTCCCCTCGTCCGCCCCGGCTACAAGCTGCAAGACAGCCTGTGGGCCGGCAGCGGCGCCATCTTCCTCACCGGCACCCAGGCGCTGGTGCGGCTGCTGCTGATGCAGCGCCAGCGCGATGCGGCAGCCGGGCTCGACACGCGTGGCTTCATCAGCGGCTACCGCGGCTCGCCGCTGGGCATGGTGGACCTGCAGGTCTGGAAGGCCGGCAAGAAGTTCGAAGACAGCGGCATCCGCTTCCTGCCGGCCATCAACGAGGAGCTGGGCGCCACGGCGGTGCTGGGCACGCAGCGGGTGGAGGCCGACCCCGAGCGCACCTGCGAAGGCGTGTTCGCGCTTTGGTACGGCAAGGGCCCGGGCGTGGACCGCGCCGGCGACGCGCTGAAGCACGGCAACGCCTACGGCGCTTCGCCGCATGGCGGCGTGCTGATGGTGGCGGGCGACGACCACGGCTGCGTTTCGTCGTCCATGCCGCACCAGAGCGACCAGATCTTCCAGTCCATGCACGCGCCCATCGTCGCACCGGGCAGCGTGGCCGAGTACCTGGAGTTCGGGCTCTATGGCTGGGCGCTGTCGCGCTTTTCCGGCAACTGGGTCGGCTTCACCGCGCTGTCGGAAGTGGTGGAGAGCGCGTCCACCGTGGACCTCGACCTGGTGAACGCGCGCGTCGCCACCTGGCAGGACGCCGACACCGTGCGCCAGCTCACCGGCTACGCGCCGCCGGCCGGCGGCCTGCACTACCGCTGGCCCGACCTGCCCTCGCTCACCATCGAGCAGCGGCTGCACGCCAAGCTGGATGCGGTACGCGCCTTTGCCCGCATCAACAGCATCGACCGCCACGTAGTGCGCAGCGCCCAAGCCACCGTGGGCATCGTCACCGCCGGCAAGGCCCACTACGACTTCATGGAGGTGCTGCGGCGGCTGGAGATCTCCGAAGAGACCCTGGCGCGGCACGGCGTGCGCATCTACAAGCTCGGCCTCACCTATCCGGTCGAAACTACGCGCATGCAGGAGTTCGTCCGCGGTTTGCGCGAAGTGCTGGTGATCGAGGAGAAGGGCCCGGTGGTCGAGGACCAGCTGCGCTCGATGTTCTACAACGCCGCCGAGCGACCGGCCATCGTCGGCAAGCAGGACGTGCAGGGTGCACCGCTGGTGTCGGCGCTGGGCGAGCTGCGGCCGTCGCGGCTGATAGCGATCGTCGCCAACTGGCTGCAGGGGCACTTCGCCGATCTGGACCGGCGGCACCTGGTGCGCGACTTCACGCCGCCCGAACTGCTGTCCAACACGTCGGACAGCGTCAAGCGCCTGCCCTACTTCTGCGCCGGCTGCCCGCATAACACCAGCACCAAGGTGCCGGAGGGCTCGCATGCGCAGGCCGGCATCGGCTGCCACTTCATGGCCAGCTGGATGGACCGCGGCACCGAAGGCCTGATCCAGATGGGCGGTGAAGGCGTGGACTGGGTGTCGCACGCCATGTTCACGAAGATCCCGCATGTGTTCCAGAACCTGGGCGACGGTACCTACTACCACTCGGGCTACCTGGCGATCCGGCAGGCCGTGGCGGCCAGGGCCACGCTGACCTACAAGATCCTGTTCAATGACGCCGTGGCCATGACCGGCGGCCAGCCGGTGGACGGCATCATCAGCGTCGACGGCATCGCGCGCCAGGTGGAGGCCGAGGGCGTGAAGCAGGTGGTGGTGCTGTCGGACGACATCAGGAAGTACGACCGCATCCACGATCGATTTCCGGCCGGCACCGAATTCCACGACCGCGCCGAACTCGACGCCGTGCAGCGACGCCTGCGCGAAATGCCGGGCGTGACCGTGCTGATCTACGAGCAGACCTGCGCCGCGGAGAAGCGGCGCCGGCGCAAGAAGGGCGAGCTGGTCGACCCGGCGCGGCGCATCTTCATCAACGACCGCGTCTGCGAAGGCTGCGGCGACTGCACGGTGCAGAGCAACTGCGTGGCGGTGCTGCCGCTGGAGACGCCGCTGGGCCGCAAGCGCAAGATCGACCAGAGCAGCTGCAACAAGGACTACTCCTGCGCCAAGGGCTTCTGCCCCAGCTTCGTCGGCGTGATCGGCGGCAAGGTGCGCAAGGGCACCGGTGCGCTGGCCGGCGGCGCCGGCGACTTCCTGCAGCGGGTGGATGCGCTGCCGCGGCCAGGCGCCCATGTGTGGAACGCGCCTTACGACCTGCTGGTCACGGGCGTCGGCGGCACCGGCGTGGTGACCGTGGGCGCGCTGATCGCGATGGCGGCGCACCTGGAGGGCAAGAGCGCCAGCGTGCTGGACTTCATGGGCTTCGCGCAGAAGGGCGGCTCGGTCCTCAGCTACGTGCGCGTAGCCGACGTGCCGGCGCGCCTGAACCAGGTGCGCATCGACACCCAGCAGGCCGACGCCATCCTGGCGTGCGACCTCGTGGTCGGCGCCTCGCCCGACGCGCTGGTGACGGTGCGCCACGGCCGCACGCGCATCCTGGCCAACACGCACGAGGTGCCGGTGGCCGAGAGCCTTCGCAATCCCGACGCCAGCCTCAAGGTGCCGCAGTTGCTGGACAAGCTGCGCTTCGCCGCCGGTACCGACCGGCTGGAGACGCTCGATGCGCAGAAGCTGGCCGAGAGCTTCCTGGGCGACACCATCTTCTCCAACATCGTGGCGCTCGGCTTCGCCTGGCAGCGCGGGCTGGTGCCGGTCAGCCTGGAGGTGCTGCTGCGCGCCATCGAATTGAACGGCGTGGTGGTGGACAACAACAAGCTGGCGTTCTCGCTGGGCCGGCTGGCGGCGGGCGATGCCGCAGGCCTGGCCTGGCTGCTGCGCGGCACGCCGGAAGCACCGCCCGAAGTCGAGCCGCTGCCGATGCTGCTGGCCCGCGCGGTGGACCACCTCACGGCCTGGCAGGACGCCGCCTATGCGCGCCGCTTCACCGAGGCCGTGGAGACGGTGCGCAGCCGCGAGTCCGCGCTGGCCGCCGACCCGTCGCTGCCGCTCACCCGCACCTTCGCCCAGGCGCTGCTCAAGCTGATGGCGTACAAGGACGAGTACGAGGTGGCGCGGCTCTACACCGATGGCGGCTTCCGCAAGGCGCTGGCGCAGCAATTCGAAGGCGACGTGCAGCTCGAGTTCTACATGGCGCCGCCGGTCCTGAGCAAGGCGAAGAACGGCCAGGCGCCGCGCAAGGTGCGGCTGGGCGGGTGGATGCTCCCCGCCATGAAGGTGCTGGCGCAGGGCCGGCGCCTGCGCGGCACGGCGTTCGATTTCTTCGGCCGCACCGAGGAGCGTCGGCTGGAGCGGCAACTGGTCGAGGACTACCTGCGGCGCGTGAATGCGCTGCTGCCGTCACTGGCGCCGGAGCGCCTGAAGGCGGCGTGCGAGATCGCGGCGCTGCCGCTGTCGATGCGCGGGTATGGGCACGTGAAGCTGGCGAACGTGGCGCTGGCCCGGGTGCGGGAAGCGGAGCTTCTGCATCGCTTCGATCCGGAGGAGTATCCACGGCCCGAGGGCACGCCGCAGGCGGGGCAGTTGCGCGGGATCCGTGTCACGGCCGCGGCGCATTGACCACGTGATTCGCGCCAAGGTGGGAATCGAAGGCGCTGCGGGACAGCGCCAGCGGTTTGCCGCCTGGATAGCCGGCCAACGCTTATACTGCGCCCGCTCCGGGGTGCGAGCGGCCGCCAGGCCGTTTCGCTGAGATGGCAAGCCCAAACCCGTGAACTTGAACCGGTTCGTACCGGCGTAAGAAGAGCTGTCAGGCAGTGCCCTTGCGGGCCCGGCGCCCTGCCATCCACTTCCGGAGCAACTCGTTTGCAAACACCGAAAGGATGGCTCGATGAACCCGCCCGACAAATTCGCGCAGCTGCTGGAGCTGACCCGCGCGCCCTTCCCCGCTTCCCGCAAGGTCTACACGGCCGGCACGCTTCATCCGCAGCTGCGGGTACCCATGCGCGAGGTGCAGCTGTCCAACGGCGAGACAGCGACCCTGTACGACACTTCGGGGCCCTACACCGACCCGGCCGCCACGATCGACGCGCGCAAGGGGCTGGCCGGCGTGCGGGCACCATGGCTCGAGACGCGTGGCGACACCGAGCCCTACGCCGGACGCGAACGCCAGGCCGCGGACGACGGCACGCGTAACGCGCAAGGCGAAGCCGGGCGCATCGCCGCCCTGCGCAGCTCGGCGCAGGCCCTGCAGCGGACGCCGCGCCGCGCCCGCGCCGGCGCCAACGTCACGCAGATGCACTACGCGCGCCGAGGCATCGTCACGCCCGAAATGGAGTTCGTCGCCCTCCGCGAGAACGGCCGACGCGAATGGATGGCCGAGTACCGCGCCGAGGGCGAGCGCGCGCAACGGCTGCGCGGCAATCCCATGGGCGCGCTCATGCCGGAACGCATCTCGCCCGAATTTGTCCGCGACGAGGTCGCCCGCGGTCGCGCCATCATTCCGGCAAACATCAACCACACGGAACTGGAGCCGATGGCGATCGGCCGCAATTTCCTGGTCAAGGTCAACGCCAACATAGGGAATTCGGCTGTGACCTCCAGCATCGAGGAAGAAGTGGAAAAGCTGGTGTGGGCGATCCGCTGGGGAGCCGACACCGTGATGGACCTCTCGACGGGGCGCAACATCCACACCACGCGGGAATGGATCCTGCGCAATGCGCCGATCCCGATCGGCACTGTGCCGATTTATCAGGCACTGGAGAAGTGCGAAGGCGATCCGGTAAAACTGACCTGGGAGCTCTACAAGGACACGCTGATCGAGCAGTGCGAACAGGGCGTCGACTACTTCACCATCCACGCCGGCGTGCGGCTGCCCTACATCC
>JAQGMU010000075.1 GCA_028292195.1 Ramlibacter sp.
ACAGGCCGATCACGTTGGTGTGCTCGTTGGGCATGACGCCGATCCAGAGCTTGCCGATGACGGGGCAGAAGTGGTGGCTGCAGGCCGAGCGCACGGTGATCGGGCCGACGATCATCAGCTCGTTCAGGTGTTCGACGTTGGGGAACTCGGTGATGGTCGGCGGCTTGACGTAGCGGCCGCGGAACACCTCGTTCAGGTACATCTTGGCGACCCGCCGCGCCGTGTTGGCGGTGTTGTGGTCGCTGGTCGTGTCGATGACCATGCTGTCCAGAACGCCCTGCATCTTGATCTCGACCTCGTCGAGCAGCCCCTCGAGCTCGCCCGGCTCGATGAAGTCGGCGATGTTGTCGTTGGAGTGGAAACGCTTGCGCGCCGCCTGCACGCGTTCGCGAATCTTCACCGAAACCGGCGTGCCTTCGTCGGGCGCGCCGGGGGTGAGTTGACTGGACGGATCGGCTTTCATGAGCATCGACGACTTTAACACCGCCTCCACAAGGCTGCTGAAAGCCAACAACCGGACGCAGAGGAAGCAGAGGTTTCAGAGCTTGAGCAGAACCTCGAGGTCCGCCAGCGTATTGGCCTCGTGCAGCGGCTTGTCGTGGCGGATCCGCAGCATGCGGGGGAAGCGCACCGCGATGCCGCTCTTGTGCCGGCCGCTGCGGTTGATGCCCTCGAAGCCCAGCTCGAACACCAGGCTCGGCCTGACGCTGCGCACCGGCCCGAACTTCTCGATCGTGTTCTTGCGGATGATGGCGTCGACCTGCCGGAATTCCTCGTCGGTGAGGCCGGAGTAGGCCTTGGCGAAGGGCACCAGCTGCAGGGCGCCCGGCTGCGCCGGCTCCTTGCGGGCGATCGCATCCAGCACCGCATCGGCTTCCTCCCTGCTTGCCGGCGCGCGGTTCCAGACGGCGAAGGTGTAGTCGGTGTAGACCGAGGAGCGGCGGCCATGTCCGGCCTGGGCGTAGACCAGCACGCAGTCGATCGTCATGGGCTCGATCTTCCACTTCCACCACAGGCCCTCGGCCTTGGTTCGGCCGGTGCCATAGGCGGCGTCCATGCGCTTGAGCATGAAGCCCTCGACCCCGCGCTCGCGAGATTCCTGGCGCTTGCGGGCGAACTCCAGCCAGGACGTTGCGGTTTCCACCGGCGACAGCAGGAAGCCGGTGCCGGCCAGCAGCGCCTCCAGCCGGGCGCGCCGTTCGCGCTGGGACACGCCGCGCAGGTCCTCGCCGTCCTGCTCCAGCAGGTCGTAGGCCATGAAGCTGACGGGCGCCTCGGCCAGCACCTTCCTGGTCAGGTTCTTGCGGCCGATGCGTTGCTGCAGCAGCGAGAAGGGAGCGGGCCGGTCCCCCATCCAGACCAGGATCTCGCCGTCGAGCACCGTGCCGTCCGGCAGGGCCTGGGCCAGCGCCTCGATCTCCGGAAAGCGCTCGGTCACCAGTTCCTCGCCGCGCGACCAGATCCAGACCTTGCCGGCGCGCTTGACCAGCTGGCCGCGAATGCCGTCGTACTTCCACTCCACCATCCAGTCCGCGACCGGCCCCAGGCGCGCGGAGAACAGCTCCGGCGGCAGGTCCAGCTGGTGGGCCAGGAAGAAGGGATAAGGCTGGCCGGCGTCGCGCGTGTCGCCGACGCCCTCTTCCACCTGCGCCACCAGCGCCTGGTAGCGCTCCGGCGAGGGCGGCACCTTGCCGTCGGTGTAGCCCATCATGCGTTGCGCCACCCGCCTGGCGTCGACGCCGGAATGCGCCGCCAGCGCCCGCTGCACCAGCAGCTTGCTGACGCCGACACGGAAGCCGCCGCCGACCAGCTTGACCAGCAGGAAGCGGCCTTGCGCATCGAGCTCGGCCCAGTAGCCGGCGACGCGCCGCGCGACTTCCTCGTCGGGCAGGCCGCGCAGGGGCAGCAGCCGCTGCTCCACCCACTCCGCCAGCCCGGTGTCGGAGCTTTCCTCGCCGCGCGGCAGCACCAGCGCGATGGTCTCCGCCAGGTCGCCCACGGACTGGTAGCACTCGTCGAACAACCACGGATCTATGGCCGCCAGCTCGCAGGCCAGCACCACCAGCGAAGCCGTCTTCACCACCTGCCGCGGCTTGCCGCCGGCCAGGAAATAGACGGCCCAGGCCGCATCGTGCGGCGGCGCCTCGTCGAAATAGCGGGCCAGCGCCTCGACCTTCTCGTTGGTCGATGTGGTGGCGTCGAGTTCGCTGAAGAGGCGGGAGAAGCGCCTCATGCGCCGTCCTGCCCCGCCTGCAAATCCGCCTCCACCACGTCTTCGCCGTACTCCGTGTCGAAGGACTCCGCCACCAGCCCTTGCTCGCGCAGGTAGCGCACCATCACCGGCACGCTGCCGTGGGTGACGATCACGCGCTGCGCGCCGGTCGCGGAGATCGCGCTCATGAGGCCGGGCCAGTCGGCGTGGTCGGACAGCGCGAAGCCGCGGTCGTAGCCGCCGCGCCGGCGGTTGCCGCGCACCTGCATCCAGCCGCTGGCGAACGCCGTGCGGGCATCGCCGAAGCGGCGCATCCACGGGCTGGCGGCGGCACTGGGCGGGCAGACGACCAGGCAGCGCCGCAGGTCCGCCTTGTCCTTCACTTCCGTCACCATCCGCGTGTCGGGCAGGGACACGCCCTCGGCGCGGTAGGCCTCGTTGAGCGGCTTGACCGCGCCGTGGATGATGATGGGACCGATCGAAGGATCGACGCTGCTCAGCACCCGCTGCGCCTTGCCGAAGCTGTAGCAGGTGAGCACGCTGGCGCGGTCGTGGCTGGCGTTGCGGGCCCACCAGGCGTTGATGTCGGCGAACAGTTCCTGGTCCGGGCACCAGCGGTAGATCGGCAGGCCGAAGGTCGACTCGGTGATGAAGACGTCGCAGCGCACCGGTTCGAACGGCGCGCAGGTGGGATCCGGCGCCACCTTGTAGTCGCCGCTGGCCACCCAGACCTGGCCGCCGTGTTCCAGCCGCACCTGGGCCGAGCCCAGCACGTGGCCCGCCGGATGCAGCGACAAGGTCACGCCGTGGTGCTGCACGCGCTCGCCGTAGGCCAGGCTCTGCAAGGTGATGTCGCCCAGCCGCGAACGCAGCACGCCTTCGGCCGGGGCGGCCGCCAGGTAGTGGCCGTGGCCGTAGCGCGCGTGGTCGGAGTGGGCGTGCGTGATGACCGCGCGCGCGACCGGCCGCCAGGGGTCGATGTAGAAATCGCCCTGCGGGCAGTACAGGCCCTCGGGCCTTTGCACGACCAGGTCGTTCACCGGTAGGTCTTCCCCTGGATCATCAGCGCGCCGCGCATGATCATCAGCGCCAGCCATTCCTTGGCCCGCTGCAGCGGCGGCCGGCTTCCGAACGCGCTCGCGTCCATGGGCTGGCCTTCCAGCTGCATGGCCTGCACCAGCCGCTTGCGCAGGCGCGCGGCGAAACGCGGGTCGTCGACCACCACGTTGGCCTCGCGCGCCAGCAGCAGGCTGAGCGGGTCGAGGTTGGAGGAGCCCACCGTCGCCCAATGGCCGTCGATCACCGCCACCTTGGCATGCAGGAAACTGGGCGCGTACTCGTGGATCTGCACACCCGCGGCCAGCAGCGTGCCGAACACCGGCCGGGCCGCGTAGTACTGCATGAAGTATTCGTAGCGACCCTGCAGCAGCAGGCTCACCTGCACGCCCCGCTTGGCCGCGCCGGCCAGCGCACGCCGCAGCCGCCCGCCCGGCACGAAATAGGCGTTGGCGATGATGATCTCCTGGCGCGCGTGGCCGATGGCGCGCAGGTAGGAGCGCTCGATGGCGGCGCGGTTGCGCAGGTTGTCGCGCAGCAGCAGCGCGGCGCGGGCGTTCGGCTCGCCGTGGCTGGCCACCGGCTCCGCCGGCCGGCGGCCCATGCCTACCGTGCGCAGCAGTTCCAGCGCCCCGGTCCAGCGGGCCCGCTTCAGCTTGTCCAGTGCCACGATCCGCAACCACTGGCGCATCATGGTGGCGCGCATCTCCGCCACCAGCGGCCCGACCACGCGCAGGCTGAAGTCGAGCCGTGGCGATTCCAGCGTCCCGTGGTTGGGATCGTGGTAATCGTCCAGGATGTTGATGCCGCCGCAAAAGCCGATCTCGCCGTCCACCACGCACAGCTTGCGGTGCAGCCGCCGCCACTGGCCCGGCATCAGCAGGCCGAGCACGCCCGGCCGCGAATACACCAGCCATTGCACGCCGGCCTGGTCGAGCCGGTCCTGCCACGCCTCGGGCATGTCGGGCGTGCCATAGCCGTCGACCACCACGTGCACCAGCACGCCGCGCCGCGCCGCCCGCTCCAGGGCGTAGGCAACCTCGGCGGCGCTGCCTGTGAAGTCGAAGATATAGGTTTCCAGCAGCACCTCGGCACGCGCCGCGTCGACGGCGGCCACCAGCGCGGGGAAGAATTCGCGGCTGCCTTCCAGCAACTGGAGGTGATGGCCGGGCCGCAACTGAGGAACGCGGCGCGCCATCCTAGATATTGAACTCCGCGATCAAGGGCAGGTGATCCGACATGCGCCACCAGATGCGGCCGCGCGGGATCTCGATGCCCACCGGCTTCAGCCCGCGGGCGTAGACGAAGTCCAGCTGGGCCAGCGGCAGGCGCGAGGGATAGGTCATCGCCCGCTCGCCCAGGAAGTCCTTGAAGCCGAAGCCGTTCATCGTGGGGCGAAGCTTGGCGCCCCAGTCGTTGAAGTCGCCGGCCACCACCACCGGTTCCTTGCGCGGGATTTCGCGCTCGATGAAGCTTCCCATCTGCTCGATCTGGCGCAAGCGGCTGCCAGGAATCAGGCCCAGGTGCAGCACGATGACGTGCACCGTGCGCCGCCCCACCTGCACTTCGACGTGCAGCAGGCCGCGCTGCTCGAAGCGGTGGTCCGACATGTCCTCGTGGCCGTGCGACACGATCGGCCAACGCGACAGCAGCGCGTTGCCGTGTTCGCCGTGGCGGGTGGTGGCATTGGTCTGGTAGACCGGCGAATAGCCCTCGGGGCACAGGAACTCGGCTTGCGGCAGCTCGGGCCAGCGCGTGAAGTAGCGCTCCTCGCGCCGGTGCAGCTTGCGCACCTCCTGCAGGCAGACGACGTCGGCATCCAGCTGCTCCACCGCATGGCCGATGTTGTGGATCTCCAGGCGCCGTGCCGGGCCTATGCCTTGCACGCCCTTGTGGATGTTGTAGGTGGCGATCCGCAACGAGCTCATTTGATGAATTCTGGCAGCATCAGGATCGCTTCGGCGTTGGACGGCGAGAAGCAGGTGTCGGCCGCCTGCCGCCAGGGCAGCCACTGCCAGGCCGTGTGCTCGCGCGGGTTCAGCGTCACGGCTGTGCCGACCGGGACCGTGAGGCCGAACACGTGCTCGGTGTTGCGGGTGATGCCCGGCGCGTAGCGGTGCTGCCAGCGCGGGTAGATGTCGTAGACGTTCTCCAGGTCCCAGTCGCGCAGCGTGCCGAGCGCGCAGGCGATGCCGGTCTCCTCGGCCACTTCACGGATCGCGGTCTCCATGAAGGTTTCGTCCTCACGGTCCTTGGCGCCGGTGACCGACTGCCAGAAATTGGACGCGTCGGCCCGGTTGATCAGCAGCACATCCAGCGCCGGCGTGTGGATGACGACGAGGACGGATTGGGGGAGCTTGAAGGGCATTGGGGGCCAGGGACTAGGGGCTAGGGATTAGGGTAACAGCCCCTAGCCCCTAGCCCCTAGCCCTGCGGAGGCCGTCAGACCCCCGTCGTGCTCCGCAGCCTGATGTGCAGCTCGCGCAGCTGCTTCTCGTCCACCGGGCCCGGCGCCTGGGTCAGCAGGTCCTGGGCGCGCTGGGTCTTCGGGAAGGCGATCACGTCGCGCAGCGACTCGGCGCCCGTCATCAGCATGACGAAGCGGTCCAGGCCGATGGCGATGCCGCCGTGCGGGGGCGCGCCGTACTGCAGCGCGTCCAGCAGGAAGCCGAACTTGAGCTTGGCTTCCGCCTCGTCGATCTTCAGCGCGCGGAACACCTTGCTCTGCACTTCCTCGCGGTGGATACGCACCGAGCCGCCGCCGAGTTCGATGCCGTTCAGCACCGCGTCGTA
>JAQGMU010000683.1 GCA_028292195.1 Ramlibacter sp.
ATTCGGTCACCCATCCGGAAAACACGAACACCCTCACGCCGGCCCAGGTTCAGTCCGAGTTCCAGGGCTCGAAGCAGACCATCGAGCAGCAGATGTCGCAGTTCCTCGGCCACCCCTTCACCGTCACCGGCGCCGCGGTGCCCGGTGCGTCCGAGACGCTCGCCACCGCCCTGTCGATCATCCAGTACTACGACTATCTCTCCGGCGGCTTCTCCGGCGTCGGTGCGGGCTTTCCAGGTGCCATCGGATATCTGAACCCGGCGATGGCGGCGCAGGACAAGGTCTATCTCGCGCCGAACGTCCAGTTCGACTTCACGCTCGTCGAGTTCAAGGGCATGACGCCCGCGCAGGCGTCAGTCGAGTGGCAGCGCGAATGGAACGAGCTCACCGCGCATTCGGACGTGCCCGTTCTCGTCTGGCCGTGGCACGACTATGCCGGCGCCGCGTGGGCGACCAATCCGCCGGCGACCTCGCCGTATACGACGGCGATGTTCACCCAGTTCATCTCGCAGGCGTACGCCGCGGGCGCCGAGTTCGTGACGCTCGCCGACCTCGCCGACCGCGTTTCGTCGTTCAACGATAGCTCGGTCACTACCACCATCAGCGGCAACACCGTTACCGCGTCGGTCGTCTCCCCCGACGCAGGCCGCTTCGCGCTCGACCTCGACAACCTCGTCGGCACGCAGAAGATCGCGAGCGTCAACGGCTGGTACGCGTACGACAACGACAGCGTTTTTCTCGATCGGGATGGCGGCAACTTCACGATCAATCTCGGCGCCACCGTCGCCGACGTGACGCACATCACCAGCCTGCCGATGCGTGCTGAGCTCGTGTCCCTGACCGGCAACGGCACCGATCTCACCTTCTCGGTGATCGGCGAAGGCACGGTCGTCATCGACCTCGCGAATCCCGCGGCGCGAAAGCTCGTCGTCACCGGCGCATCCGTGGTGAGCGTCGCCGGCGAAATCCTGACGCTCGACGTCGGAACGATCGGGCAGCACAACGTCACCGTGACGCTCGCACCGGCCGCAGACCGCAATACCTCGATCGACTTCAACGGCGACGGCAAGAGCGATCTCCTGTGGCGAAACAGCGACGGGCGCACGGATCTGTGGCAGATGAACGGCGGCCAGATCGGCGCATCCGCCTCCTTTGGTGCGGTTTCCCCGACGTGGACAATCGTCGATGCGCACGGCGACTACAACGGCGACGGCAGGAGCGACATCCTGTGGCGCAACACCGACGGCCGCATCGACCTGTGGCAAATGAACGGCACCCAGCGCACCGCGACCTTCTCGCTGCCGAGCGTGCCGACCGACTGGAGGATCGCCGACGCGCACTCGGACTACAACGGGGACGGCAGGAGCGACATTCTCTGGCGTAACGCCGACGGCCGCACCGACATCTGGATAATGAACGGTGGTCAGATCACCGGCGCGTCGCTTGGCGTGATCGCCAGCACCTTCAGCGTCGTCAGTGCGAACGGCGACTACAACGGCGACGGCAGGAGCGACATCCTCTGGCGCAATATCGATGGAAATATCCTCGTCTCGGAGATGAACGGCGGGCAAGTCGCGGCGAGCCATGCATTCGCCGGGGTACCGATGGACTGGAGCATCGTCGATGCCGAGGGCGATTACAACGGCGACGGCAAGAGCGACATTCTCTGGCGCAATAGCGACGGGCGGGTCCAGGCGTGGCACATGAACGGCGGTCAGGTCACCGCCGGCGTAACCACTTCAGTGCCGGCGAGCTGGCGCATCGTCGATGCGCACGGCGACTACAACGGTGACGGCAAGAGCGACATCCTCTGGCGCAACGACGACGGTCGTGTCGAGCTGTGGCAGATGAACGGCGCACAGGTTACCTCGGCATCGCTGCGTGCGGTTGCGCAGAACTGGACTTTCGTCGACGGGCACAGCGATTACAACGGCGACGGCAAGAGCGATATCCTATGGCGCGACGGCAATGGGGCGCTGACGCTGTGGCAGATGGATGGCATGCAGATAGCGGACACCCGCACACTCGGGGTGGTACCTTTCGACTGGTCAGTCGCGGATGGCGCCGCGCTCGGCGGCACGATCAACGGCAGCGCTGGCGCCGACAATCTGACGGGCACCGTCGGGCGCGACACCCTGTACGGCAAGGGCGGCAACGACACCCTGACCGGCGGAGCCGGCGCCGACCGCTTCGCTTTCGACACCGCCCCGAATTCCAGCACCAATCACGACACCATCACCGACTTCACGCCGGGAACCGACAAGCTGGTGTTGAGCGACCTCGTCTACACCAGCCCTGCCAAAGGTCCCCTGGCCCTCGCCAATTTCGTCGCCGAGCCGAACGCAGTCGCGCACGACGCGAACGACTACATTCTGTACGCGACGAACACCGGGAATGTTTCCTACGACGCCGACGGCAGCGGACCGGGCGCAGCGGTGCTGATCGCAACGCTGGCGAACCATCCGCTGATCACGGCACAGGACGTATACATCGGGCTCGTGTGACGTTCGCGGGTCCGTACGGCACCTTGACGTAGGCGAAGGTCGCGACTTCGGCGAATCGAGGAACTCAATGAGTTCCTCCTGAAGGCCTGCGACATCGGGCCACCCGATGGAGCTGCGATGCTTGA
>JAQGMU010000130.1 GCA_028292195.1 Ramlibacter sp.
TCGTCGGCCACCCGGTTGATGCGCGGCAGGGTGGCGCGGCCGAACTGGTCGGCGGCCGCCGAGAGCGAATCGACGCCTTCGGACAGCCGGTCGATCGGGCCGTCCTGCACGTTCAGGCGCTGCGCCGTGCGGCCGAATTCGTTGACCGTCTTGTCGACGTCGGCCACCGTCTTCTGCACGCCCTGCAAGGCCACCGTCGCCTGGGCCAGCGCGGGGTCGACCCGTTGCGTCACCGTGCGGTCCAGCCGCGCCACCAGCTGGTTGGTGCCGTTGGCCGCGTGGCTGATGCTCTCCAGCGCATCGGCAATGCGCTTCTGGTTGTCGTCGCCGAGCAGCTTGTTCACGCGCGTGCTGATGTCGGCCACCTGGGTCAGGATGACCTCGCCCTTCTCCTCGAGCTTGGCCAGGATGCCGGGCCGCAGCGGGATGCGCGGCGGATGGGCGTCGTCGGGCTTCAGGCGCGGGGCGGGCTTGCCGTCGTCGCTCAGCTGGATGAACGACAGGCCGGTCACGCCCTGGTAGCTCAGGGTGGCGTAGGTGTCCTTGGTCACGGGGGCCTCGCGGTCGATCTCCAGCTTCAGCAGCACGTTGCCCTGCTGTTTGGGGTCGAAGCCGACTTCGCTCACCTTGCCGACGTCGACGCCGCGATAGCGCACCGGGGCCTGCGCCTGCAGGCCGGTGACCGTCTCGCGGGTGGAGATCTCGTAGACGTCGCGCACGCCGGTGTCGCGCGTGAGCCAGGCGGCCAGGCCGAGCACCAGCACGGTGAGCAGCGCCACGAAGATGCCGGCCGCCAGGGCATGGGCCTTGTTTTCCATGGTGTTATGGGTCCTTTCTCAGATCGCGAAGGGGTATTCGCGCAGCAATTCCATCGCCCGCTGTCCGCGTTCGCCCAGGAAGAATTCCTCCACGAACGGATGGCGGAAGCCGATCACGTCGCGCGGCTTGCCGGCGACGATCACTTTCTGGTCGGCGATCACCGCGATGCGGCTCGACAACTCGAACAGGGTGTCCAGGTCATGGGTGACCATGATGACGGTCAGCGCCAGTTCGCGGTGCAGCGAACGCAGCAGGTTGACGAAGCCGTCCGAACTTTCCGGGTCCAGCCCGGCGGTGGGTTCGTCCAGCAGCAGCAGCGGCGGGTCCATGATCAGCGCCCGGGCCAGCGAGGCCCGCTTGATCATGCCGCCGGACAGCTCCGAAGGCATCTTGTCGGCGTCGGTCGTCTTCAGGCCCACCATCTGCAGCTTGACCATGGCCGCCTCGTTCACCAGCCGCGGCGGCAGCGTCTTCAGTTCGCGCAAGGGAAAGGCGATGTTCTCCAGCACGCTGAAGGCGGAGAACAGGGCGCCATGCTGGAACAGCATGCCGACACGGCTGGAGGCGCCGCGGCGCGAAAGCGCCTGCAGCGGCTGGCCCATGATGCGCACCTCGCCCTCGGCCGGCGTCTCCAGCCCGAGGATCTGGCGCAGCAGCACCGTCTTGCCGGAACCCGAGCCGCCGACGATGGACAGTACTTCGCCGCGATGCACGGTCAGGTTCAGGTCCTTGTGGATCACCACCTTGCGCTCCGGCAGCTTGAACACCGAAGACAGGTGGCGGATCTCCACCATGGGCGCGCCATCGGGGGGCAGCGGCGGGATCTCGATCTGCTTTTGATCCACTAGATCCCCACGTTGCTGAACAGGATGGCGAACAGCGCATCGACCAGGATCACCACCGTGATGGCGGTGACCACCGAGGCGGTCGTGCCCTGTCCCAGGCTCTGGGTGTTGGGCTCCACCCGCAGGCCGAAGTGGCAGCCGATCAGCGCGATCAGGATGCCGAACACCACCGACTTCACCGTGGCCAGCACCAGGTTGGACAGGGCCACCGCCGCCGGCAGCGCGTTCAGGAAGAAAGAGGGGCTGATGCCCAGCGACAGGTCGGCCGCGATCATGCCGCCGATCAGGCCGGCAATGGTGGTCCAGCCGCTGATCAGGGGCATGGCGATGGCCAGCGCCATGGCGCGCGGCATCACCAGCCGGTAGCTGTGCGAGATGCCCATCACCCGCATGGCGTCCAGCTCCTCGTTCACGCGCATCACGCCGATCTGCGCGGTGATGGCGGAGCCGGAGCGGCCGGCGATCAGGATGGCGCCCAGCATCGGCCCGAGTTCGCGCACCAGCGCGATGCCGAGGATGTTGACGATGTAGGCATCGGCGCCGAACTGGCGCAGCTGCTGGGAGGTGAGGTAGGCCAGCACCACGCCGATCAGGCCACCCACCAGCGCGGTGATGGGCAGCGCGGTGGCGCCGATGCGGTACAGGTGGCCGGAAAAATCGCGCCACGGCGCTTCGTGCGGCGCCCGGAACAGCTGGCCCAGGTTCAGCGTCAGCAGACCGAGCAGGCGCAGGAAGCTGCGCACGTGGCCGGCCGCCCGCAGCAGGGAGCCGCCGAACCCCAGATACACCGTCCACCAGCTGGGCCGGGGCTTTCTTTCGCGCTCCTTGGTGAACTGCGCCACCCGCTCCAGCACGGCCCGCTGCGGCGACGACGCCTGCATCCGGTCAGGCCAGCGCCGCCCCCAGTGGTCCCACAGCAGCTGGGCACCCACGTGATCCAGCAGGCTGGCCTCGCGCAGGTCCCAGCCCAGGCCAG
>JAQGMU010000146.1 GCA_028292195.1 Ramlibacter sp.
CGGCGCAAACTGAGTCCATGACCCATTCCCTCTCCCCCATCGGTTTCGTCGGCCTCGGCCTGCTGGGCCAGGCCATGGCGCTGCGCCTGCAGCAGCAGGGCTTCCAGCTGGTCGTCTGGAACCGCGAGGCGGAGCGCAGCGCGCCGCTGGCCGCCGCCGGCGCCGTGGTCGCCGATTCGCCTGCCGCAGTGGCGCGCCAGTGCCGCATCGTCTGCCTGTGCGTCATCGACGGCGCCGCGGTGCGCGAGGTGGTGTTCGGCCCACGCGGCATCGTGAGCGCACGAGGCGCAGCGCGTACCGTGCTCGACTCCTCCACCGTGGATCCCGCCGAGACCCGCGCCCTGGCGGCAGAAGCCGGCCAGGCGGGCCTGCGCTGGATCGATGCGCCCATCTCGGGCGGGCCGGCGGCGGCGGAGACCGGCGGCCTCACGATCATGGTCGGCGGCGCCGGGGAAGACGTGGCCGCCGTGCAGCCGCTATTGCAGGCGCTGGCGAGCAAGCGCACGCACGTCGGCGCCGCCGGCAGCGGCCAGGAGATGAAGGTCATCAACCAGGCGCTGGTGGGCTGCACCTACGTCATGCTGGCCGAAGTGCTGGCGCTGGCGCGCCGCCTGGGGCTGCCCGTCGAGGCGGTGCCCGATTGCCTGGCCGGCGGGCTGGCGGACTCGGTCTGCCTGCAGCGCGTCTGGCCGCGCATGGCGGCGGAGCAGTTCGAGCCGCCGACCGGGCGCGCCGGCCAGCTGCTGAAGGATTTGAAGAACGTCGATGCGCTGCGGCAGGAGCGCGGGGTGGAACTGCCGCTGCTGCAGGCGGCGCTGGCGCAGTACCGCTTCTACGCCGAGGAACGCGGCGGGGCTGATGCGGAGTCGGCGTCGATCACGCGGCTCTACGACCGGTGATGGTGGGTTGCGCGCAGCGCACCCCACCATGCCCGGTGGGGTCGCGTCCGCGAACCCACCCTACACCCGTTCGAAAATCGCCGCGATCCCCTGCCCGCCGCCGATGCACATCGTCACCAGCGCATAGCGCCCACCGGTGCGTTGCAGCTCGTAGATCGCCTTGGTCGCGATGATGGCGCCCGTTGCGCCGACCGGATGGCCCAGCGAGATGCCGGATCCGTTCGGATTGACCTTGCTCGGATCGAGATCGAGCTTGCGCGTGACGGCGCAGGCCTGCGCGGCAAAGGCCTCGTTCGACTCGATCACGTCCAGCTGCGAAGCCTTCAGCCCCGCGCGCTTCAGCGCCAGCTGCGTCGCCGGCACAGGGCCCAGGCCCATCAGCGTCGGGTCGACCCCGGCGTGGGCATAGCTCACCAGCCGCGCCATCGGCTTCAGCCCGCGGGCGCTGACCGCGTCGCTGCTGGCCAGCACCAGCGCGGCGCCGCCGTCGTTCAGGCCTGAGGCATTGCCGGCCGTCACCGAGCCGTCCTTCTTGAAGGCCGGCTTCATCTTGGCCAGCTGCTCCAGCGTGGCGTCGGTGCGCACGTGCTCGTCGGTGTCGAACAGCACCGTGCCCTTGCGGGTGGCGATCTCCACCGGCACGATCTGCGACTTGAAGCGGCCTTCGGCAATCGCGCGGGTGGCGCGCTTTTGGCTTTCCAGCGCCAGCTCGTCCTGCATCTGGCGGCTGATGCCTTCGCTGTCGGCCACGTTCTCCGCCGTGATGCCCATGTGGATGCGGTGGAAGGGATCGTGCAGGATGCCCAGCATGTAGTCGGTCGCCTGCACGTCGCCCATGCGCGCGCCCCAGCGGGCCGCGTTCATGAAGTAGGGGCCGCGGCTCATGCTCTCGGCGCCGCCGCCGATGGCGAACTCGGTCTCGCCGAGCAGGATGGACTGGGCCGCCGACACGACGGCCTGCAGGCCGGAGCCGCACAGGCGGTTGACGTTGAAGGCCGGCGTTTCCTTGGGCAGGCCGGCCTCGATGGCGGCCACGCGCGCCAGGTAGGCGTCGCGCGGCTCGGTCGGGATCACGTTGCCCAGCACCACGTGGCCGATGTCGGCCGCGGCCAGGCCGCTGCGGGCCAGCGCCTCGCGCACGGCGGTGGTCGCCAGCTGGGTGAGCGGCACTTCCTTCAGCGCGCCGCCGAAGGTGCCGATGGCGGTCCGGGCGGCCGCCAGCACGAAGACTTCACGTTGGGTCATGGCAATTCCTTTTCATTCGATGATGGATGGTAAGACGGGCGCCACTTCCTGGCGAGTGCGCCGGGATCCGAGCCAGGTGCCGGCCAGCACCAGCAGCAGGCCGATCAGGTGCCAGCGCGTGAACGGCTCGCCCAGGAAGATCACGGCCAGGCCGATGCCGAACAGCGGCATCCAGTAGATCCAGACCGAGGCGCGCGCCATGCCGATGATGCTGATGGAGCGGTTCCACAGCAGGTTGCCCAGGGCGGTGGAAATGACGCCGGACAGCACCAGCACCGTCCAGGCGAGCGGCGAGCCGGCGGCTTTCGGCCACTGGCCTTGCCACGCCGCCTGCAGCGCGCACTGCAGCAACAGGAAGGCCGAGCCGATCGCATGGATGGCAAAGCTGATGGTCAGCGCGTCCATGCGCACCGCCAGCCGCTGCACCAGCATCGCGCCGGTGGCGAACACCAGGATCGCCCCGACCATCATCAGGTCACCGACGCCGCCGTGCACCAGGTCGGCGCCGGGCCGCATGAGGATCACCACGGCGACCCCGCCCAGGCCGATCAGCACGCCGGTGATGCGGCGCCCGCTGAGCGGTTCGCGCAGGAACCACAGCGCCAGGAAGGAGGCGGACAGCGGGTTCATCGCCATGATCAGCGCCGCATTGGTGGCCGTGCTGCGGGCGATGCCGGCGACGAACAGCACCTGGTTCAGGTAGACCATCAGCACGCCGCACAAGAGCAGCTGGCGCCACTGGGCGCGGTCCAGTTGCGCCCAGTTGCCCTGGCGCCGCAACAACAGCGCCAGCGCGGCGCTGGCGGCCGCCATCCGCAGGGCGCCCAGCAGCAGCGGGTCGAACGAGGCGGTCAGCCATTTCAACAGCGGGATGTTGCTGCCCCACAGGATGATGGTGGCGAACAGCATGAGGTGGACGCGGGCGGGCGAGACGGGGGAAGGGGTCACGAAACGTCGGGGGCGAAACCCGTATTGTGCTTAAATATCGTCTACTTGCATACGAACCCCCGGCCGGGCCGGAGACAAACAGATCATGAGTGCACTGCCCCTGCGCGGATTGCGCGTGCTGGACCTGTCCAAGGTCCTGGCCGGCCCCCTGTGCGCCCAGTACCTGGGCGACATGGGCGCCGACGTCGTCAAGATCGAAGCCCCCAAGGGCGGTGACGAAACCCGCGGCTGGCCGCCGTTCCGCAGCGCCGAAGGCACGCAGACCGGCGCAGTCTTCATGAGCGCCAACCGCAACAAGCGCTCGGTCGTGGTCGACCTGGCGAATGCCCAGGGCCGCGAGGTGGTCCACCGCCTGGCCAGGTGGGCCGACGTCGCGATCAGCAGTTTCGGCCCTGGCGTGGCGACCAAGCTGGGGGTGGACTCGGCCACGCTGCGCGCCTTGAACCCGCGCCTGGTCTGCTGCGACATTTCGGGCTTCGGCACCGTCGGGCCGATGCGCCAGGGCAAGGGCTACGACGTGATCCTGCAGGCTTTCGCCGGCATGATCTCCATCACCGGCGAACCCGATGGCCCGCCGGTGCGCAGCCCCTTCTCGCCGGTGGACCAGGGTACCGGCCTGCATGCGCTGATCGGCATCCTGGCGGCCCTGCACGAGCGCGAGCGCACCGGCACGGGCAGCACGGTGGAAGCTTCGCTGTTCGACACCGCCACCGGCTTCCTCGGCTACTTCCTGCAGAACTTCTGGGAACGCGGCACCGAGCCGACGCGGGCCGGCTCCGGCCACGAGTCGCTGTGCCCCTACCAGGTGTTCGAAACCGCCGACAAGCCGCTGATCCTGGGCGTGGCCAACGACTCGCTGTGGCAGCGCTTCTGCGCCATCGCGCAGCTGGGGGGCGTGAGGGACGATCCGCGCTTCGCGACCAATGCGGCGCGGGTGCAGCATCGCGGCGAGACCGTGGCCCTGGTGAGCGAGGTCCTGCGCCAGCGCAAGCGCTCCGAGTGGCTGCAGGCACTGGACGAAGCTGGCATTCCCTGCTCGCCGCTGCACACGCTGGGCGAGCTGTCGGCGCATCCGCATACGCGGGCCAGCGGCATGGTGTTCGACTACGAGCATCCAGCGCTGGGGAAGCTGTCGACGGTGGCGCAGCCGCTGCGTTTCGATGGCGCGCGGACGGAGGTCAGGCGGCCGTCGCCGATGCATGGGGAGCACACGCGCGAGGTGCTGCAGGAGCTTGGGTATTCGGAACAGGAAATCCAGGCGCTGTCGACTCTGTGATCGGCGGCGAAAACGGTGGGGTGCGCTGCGCGCAACCCACCCTACGAATACCGGTTCCAATGACCCGCGTGTAGACGAATGCCGGTTTCGATGATTCGCGTGTAGGGTGGGTTCGCGCAGCGACCCCACCGTCGGGCGCCGAAAGTCAAAGCAGCTTGCGCAACTCCCGCCGCAGCAACTTCCCCTGCGGGCTGTACGGCAGCATCTCCACCAGCCGGATCTCCTTCGGCTCCTTGATCTTCCCCAGCCGCTCGCGGCACCACGATGCCAGCTGCGCGACGAAGGCCGCGCGATCGGCCGGCGGCTTGCGCGGCACCACGAAGGCCACTGGCCGCTCGCCGAAGTCCGCATCCGGCGCGCCGATCACCGCGGCCTCGGCCAGCTCCGGGCACTCGGCCAGCGCGGCCTCCAGTTCCTGCGGGTAGATGTTGACCCCGCCCGAGATGATCATGTCGTCCAGCCGGTCGGTCAGGAACAGGTAGCCCTCCGCGTCGACATGGCCGACGTCGCCGAAGGTCTGCCAGCCCTGGCGGCTGGTGCGCGCCGCCGTCTTGTCCAGCGCGTGGTGGTAACGGAACGGCGCGACGCCGGAGAAGAAGATGCGCCCGGTGGCACCGGCGAGCAGTTCGCCGTCGTCCTCGTCCAGCACGTGGATCACGCCCTTGCGGACGCGGCCGACCGAGCCGGGATGCCCTAGCCATTCTTCCGAGCCGATCGCGGTCAGGCCCACGCCCTCGCTGCCGGAGTAGTACTCCTCCAGGATGGGCCCCCACCATTCGATCATGGCCCGCTTCAAGGCGGGCGGGCACGGCGCCGCCGAATGCAGCGCCAGCCGGTGCGCGGGTGCACGGAAGGCGCGCCGCCGTGCCTCGGGCAGCGCCAGCAGGCGGTTGAACATCGTCGGCACCCACTGCGAGTGCGTGATGCCTTCGCGCTCCAGCAGGTCCAGCGCCTGCGCCGCGTCGAACTTCGACATCACGATCACCGAGCCGCCGGCCGCCAGGAAGGCCAGGCCGAAGCGCAGCGGCGCCGCGTGGTACAGCGGCGCGGTGGAGAGGTAGCGCGAACCGGACGAGACGTCGAACATGGTCACCAGGTCGGCGGCGAAAGCCGGCGTCGGCGTCACCTTCTCCGGCAGCGCCCGCCACACGCCCTTGGGCTTACCGGTGGTGCCGGAGGTGTACATCATCAGCGCGCCGGAACTCTCGTCGGCCAGTGGCGTCGTGGGCGCCTGCTGCAGCAGCGGCTCCAGCGCCTCGAAGCCGGGCAAGGCGCCGCGCACCGACATCCACTCAAGCTCGCCAGGCACCGCTTGCGGCAGCCGCGCCATCGCCTCGCCCAGCGCCGCATTCACCACCACCAGCTTTGCCCCGCTGTCGGCCACCACATAGGCCGCATCTTCCACCGACGATGCGCTCGGGATCGGCGTGATGTAGGCGCCGACGCGATACGCCGCCCAGACCAGCGCGAAGATCATCACGTCGTTGCCGAGGACCGCCGCGATGTGGTCGCCGCGCGCGATGCCGCGGCCGCGCAGCACGTGGGCGGCCTGGTTGGCCAGCGCCTCCAGTTCCGCATAGCTGGTGTCGGCGCCGTTGCAGCGCACGGCGAGCCGGCCGGGCTCGTCACGGGCCCAGGTGCGCAGGTCGAGGTTCAGGGCCACGCTCATTCCATCTTGATCTTGCGTTTGGCGACGATGCGCTGCACCCGCTCGGACTCGCTGCGCAGGTTGTCCGTCATGCCCTCGGGCGTGACGGCGAAGGGTTTCGATCCCATCTCGCGCAGCCGCGCGCCGAAGGCCGGATCGCCGGCTGCATCGCGGCCCGCCGCCGCCAGCTTCTGCATCACCGCCGCCGGCGTGCCCTTGGGCGCGAACACGCCCACCCAGCCAAGCAGCACGGATTCGGGGTAGCCGGCCTCGACGGCCGTCTGCACGTTGTCGAAGCCTTCCACGCGCTCGGGCGAAAACACGCCCAGGGCCTTCAGCTGGCCGCTGCGCACGCGCGGCAGCGCGGTGAAGGTGGTGTCGAAACCCATGTCGACGTTGCCGGCGATCACCGCGCCGGCCGACTCGGCGCCGCCGCCCTTGTACGGCACGTGCAGGATGTCGATGTCGGCCTGGTCGCGGAACAGTTCCATCACCAGGTGCGCGCTGGTGCCCACGCCCCAGGTGGCGTAACTGAGCTTGCCGGGCTGCTTCTTCGCCAGCGCCGCCAGCTCGGTGAGGTTGTTGGCCGGGAAGGAGGGCTTGGCCAGCAGCACGATCGATGTGTTGAACAGCGGGCCTACCGGCACCAGGTCCTTCAGCGGGTCGAAGTCCTGCTTCAGCAAGTGCGGCATGATCGACAGCGAATTGCTGCCCACCAGCAGGGTGTAGCCGTCGGCCGGCGCATGAGCGACGGCGCCGGAACCGATCATGGTGCCGCCGCCCGGCTTGTTCTCCACGATGACGGGCTGGCCCAGCGCGGTGGAAAAGCGCTGCGCGTACAGGCGGGTGACGATGTCCACCGAGGAGCCCGCGCCATAGGGCACGACCAGCTTCACCGCGCGTTGCGGGAAGGCCGGGGCCTGGGCGCGAACGCCGGCGCCGGCCAGCGCCAGGCCGGCGGCGAAGAGCGCGCGGCGGCGCGAGTGGTCGACTGAAAATTTCAAGCTTGTCTCCTGTTGTCGTTCATGCCGGGGTCTCGCGCGACTGCGCATAGGCCACGTACCAGTCGAAGGCCTGCGCATTGGCGCAGGCGTCCTTGTTCACCACTTCCTGCAGCTTGCGCCCCAGCATCAGCTTCTTCACGGGCAGCTCCTGCTTCTTGCCGGTCAGCGTGCGCGGCACCTCGCTGACCTGCACGATCTGGTCGGGCAGGAAGCGCGGCGAAAGCTCGGTGCGGATGGCGTTGCGCAGCTTCGCCTCCAGCGCGGCGTCGAGCGTCACGCCCGGGCGCAGCACCACGAACAGCGGCATGAAGCTGGGCCGGCCGAGGTATTCGATGTCCACGACCAGGCTGTCCAGCACCTCGGGCACCGCTTCCACCACGCGATAGAGTTCGCTGGTGCCCATGCGGTGGCCGTGCCGGTTCAGGGTGGCGTCGCTGCGGCCATAGACCACGGTGCTGCCGCTGGGCGTGATGCGCAGCCAGTCGCCATGGCGCCAGACGCCGGGATAGGTGTCGAAGTAGCTGTCCAGGTAGCGCCTGTTGTCATTGTCGCCCCAGAAGAACAGCGGCATCGAGGGCATGGGCTGCAGGCAGACCAGTTCGCCGACGTCGTCGTTCACGTCCTGGCCCTGTTCGTTCCAGGCGTGGATGTCGGCGCCCAGGCAGCGGGCCTGCATCTCGCCGGCCACGGTCGGAAGCTCCGGCGTGCCACCCAGGAAGGCACTGGCGAGGTCGGTGCCGCCGGCGATGACGGCCCACCAGAGGTCGGGTTTCACTTCCTCGTAGCCCCACGTGTAGGCTTGCGGCGGCAGCGGAGAGCCGGTCGAACCCAGGGCGCGCAGCCGCGAGACATCGACGCTCTTGCGCGGCTGCACGCCGGCCTTCATGCACCCCGTGTAATACGCCGCGCCGGCGCCGAGGAAGGTGGCGCCGACCTGGTCGGCGAACTGCCACAGCGTGTCGGCCGCCGGCCAGGACGGATGGCCGTCGTAGACGCAGACCGTGGTGCCGAGCAGCAGCGCCGACACCGCCAGGTTCCACATCACCCAGCCCGAGCTGCTGTACCAGTGGAAGCGCTCCTCGCCCTGCGCGCTGGGCTGCAGGTTCAGGTGGTAGGCGTGCAGCTTGAGCATCTCCAGCATCACGCCGCCATGGCCGTGGACGATGGGCTTGGGCAGGCCGGTGGTGCCGCTGCTGTAGACGATCCACAGCGGGTGCGCGAAGGGCACCGGCTCGGGCGTCGCGCGCTCCTTGCCGGCCAATGCTTCGTCCCACTGCAGCACCTGGCCCTTCCAGCCACCCGCATCGAACGGGAACGGACCGCCGGCCCCGCCGGCCTGCTCCAGGTAAGGCACGAGCACCAGCGCCTGCAGGGTGGGCAGTTCCTGGAGAAGCGATGCGACCAGCTCGCGCCGGTCGGCCGTCTTGCCGCCGTAGACCGAGCCGTCGCAGGCGATCAGCACCCTGGGGTCGACCTGGCGGAAACGGTCGCGTACGGTGGCCAGGCCCATGTCGGTGGCGCACAGCGTCCAGACCGCGCCTATGGAGGCGCAGGCCAGGAAGCCGATCACGGCCTGCGGGATGTTGGGCAGGTAGGCCGCGACGCGGTCGCCACGTTCCACGCCCAGGCTGCGCAGCCGCGCGGCCAGCGCCGCGCTGCGGTCCTGCAGCTGGTCCCAGGAGATCTCTTCGCTGCGGCCCTGCGCGTGCAGCCGCTCGTTGCGGAACACGATGGCCGGCACGCCGGCCGCCCGCGACGGCGCGACATGCCGCAGCACCTGGCCCGTATAGTTGACCTGCGCACCTTCGAACCAGCGGGCGCCCGGCATGCCGGCCCCTTCGTTCAACACGCGCCGGTGCGGCGTAGGCGACTGCAGCTCGAAGCGCTCCCACAGGGCCTGCCAGAAATCCTCGACGTGCTCCACCGACCAGCGCCGCAGGGCTTCGTAGTCTTCCAGCTCCAGCCCGCGGCTGGCATTGAGCCAGTCGCGCAGCTTTCGGGTGTTCGCTTCCACTTCGTGTCTCCTCGGGTTTGCCCGCGCTCTTCGTATGCTTCCATATCATACAATCAGCGCACGATTTCTCCCACCCCCCAAGCATGCTGACCGACCTGCTGGCGCCCGGCCAGACCGTCTTCGTTCCGACCCTCGGCAACGAATCGGCCCTGCTGTCGCAGGAACTCACGGCGCACCCCGAGCGGGCCAGCGGCGTCACCTTCACCGGCGTCCAGTTTCCGGGCATCGACCGCTTCGACTACCTGGCCTTGCACCCGCAGGCGCGCTTGCGCGGCTACCTCATGGGGCCTGCCATGCGCGCGGGCCTGGCCAGCGGCCGGGCGGAGCTGCTGCCGCTGGACTACCTGGGCATCGTCCGCCAGCTGGAACAAGGCCCCGCACCCGACGTCGCGATAGCACAGCTGACGCCGCCCGACGCCGGCGGCTGGTGCCATCCGGGGCTGAACTCCGACTTCCTGCCGCTGGTCTGGCAGCGCGCCGGCAAGCGGGTTGCGCACATCAATCCGCGCCTGCCGCGCTTGTCCGCCAGCTGGCGAGTGCATGTGTCGGAACTCGATTCCATGGTCGAGTCCGACGGCGCCTTGCTCACCCTGCCCGACGCCGCGCCCGGTGCCATCGAAGCGCGGATCGGCGGCCATGCCGCGGGCCTGGTGCGCGACGGCGACACGCTGCAGTTCGGCATCGGCGGCGTGCCGTCCACCATCGCCGAGGCGCTGCGCGGCCACCGCCGCTTGCACATCCACTCGGGGATGATCTCGTCGGCCGTCCGCACGCTGTGGGAGGCCGGCGCGCTGGAGCGCGACGCCACCATCCTCGGCGGCGCCGTGCTGGGCAGCGAGGATTTCTACGACTACGCGGCGCGCCTGGAGCGGTTGCAGCTGGCCGACGTGCGCCACACCCACGGGATGGCCTACCTGGCCGGCATTCCGCGCTTCGTGGCGATCAACTCCGCGCTGGAGGTCGACCTGTTCGGCCAGGTGAACGCGGAGCGCGGCGGCGGCACCATCCGCGCCGGTGCGGGCGGCCTGCCTGCCTATGCGATGGCGGCCCAGGCCTCGGTGGGCGGGCGGCTCCTGATCTGCGTGCCCTCCACCGCCGCCGGCGGCAAGGTGTCGCGTATCGTGCCGGCGCTGGGCGAGCAGG